>CAYLYL010000001.1:0-1347 GCA_964388095.1 uncultured Candidatus Saccharibacteria bacterium
ACTAAGAAATCTGTTAGTTCCATAAAATTCCTTTTACTTCTAATTATATTACAGATCTTCCTCAAGATCGTCGAATTACATGTTCAAACCACCGCTCTTGAAACTCTACCTGTTGTTCGATCAATCGATTCATCCACTCCAAGATAATAGGCATCAAGCCCTTCTCCATCGGGAGCTTGCACTCCTTTGATGTAACCGTAGTTGACTGGATACTCAAACCCGTGTTTAGGGTGTTTACAACCCAGCGGACGATCAACCGTCACTTCAACCTCTTGGCCAAGAAATTTTTGGGCCAGTGATAGAGAATTCGAGTTATTGCTCCGCATATAGTTTACTATCACTTATAACATATCACATCCTGCTTGACCGGCCTAAGTCTGAAGACTTCTGGATAGATAATGCCACCTTTTACTTTAAACTGATCAGGGCTGGAGGATCGAAGTGATATTACTAAAACCCAAGCGGTCAGACTGACTCCCGTGGCCCGTTAAATCCGACAGGCCAATAGTTATACAAAACCGGG
Organism: uncultured Candidatus Saccharibacteria bacterium; assembly: GCA_964388095.1. Lineage (GTDB taxonomy): Bacteria > Patescibacteriota > Minisyncoccia > Phycocordibacterales > CSBR16-193 > CAYLYL01. Next base: position 524 of record CAYLYL010000001.1, read on the forward strand.
CTTCTTTCTTTTATTCTCTGAGTTATAGTTTCCGGCCTCGGTGCGGAAACAGAGCCGAAATAATAACTCCATATTTCTTCTTTCGACGGTCCGGAGTCCAGAAAACTCACCCCCTGCCAATGCAGCGATTGCAGAAAAACAGCCACTGTTAGATCAGTTTGATCATCATAAGGAGCCAAAGCTGTCTTCCAGTTCGAGTGCATATAAGATTCTCTGACATACATAAAAGCTTGAAACAACCAATCGTCTTTACTTTCTTCATAGGTCCCGGGAAAGTGGTAATAATGTTCTCTTCTTACTTCCGCCGGCGCATCCACATTATATAATTTCACCTCGTGACCTTGAGCCCATAGGTCTTCAATTTTTTCCCAGACCAAAATATCCGAGTAAGCATAAGGAAAACTCTCAGCCGCCTTGTGCAGCCATCTTTTGATACGATTTACTTCCCGGAGAGGTTTGTGAGAGCAGGGATGATCATTAAACACCAAACCGGGACCGTCTTGGCCGGCCGGATATTCAAAAATTATAATATCCGGTTTATACTGAGCCACCACTTCCGATTGCCGCGGGTCGACTTTATCTCCCTCGGTACAGTTCTCCTGAATAAAAGTGGCCGATCGATCCTGTAAATTCATGCTAGTTTTAAGAAAGTTGTTTAGTAAGGAACCTCTTAATAATACCCCTTTCATTCTATCGCGGCCATATTTTCCCTAAGGAGATCCCTGGGTTAAGAGAGCAGTTCATGCCAATATTGGACCAATGCTCGTTCCTTGTTAACACTTAAGTCCTTCATTAAAATTTCAGCTCTGTCCTCCGACCAGATC
>CAYLYL010000001.1:1447-27413 GCA_964388095.1 uncultured Candidatus Saccharibacteria bacterium
CCAGATCTTCATGATCAAAGAAAAGCACATCGGCCGGCAAACCTGCGATTTGAGTGGTCAGCATTTTTAACTCCTCGGAGTTTTGATATAAGACTATCATGAGGTCAATATCGCTATGCGGCTTCAATCCGGCCGAGAAAGATCCGGTAAAAAATGCCGAATCGACGTCTTCTCTATTTTCAAGTTTTTCCAGTATTTGGTTCAATTTTTCCATAATCAGACAATTTATTATTATAGTATTCGACTAGTCCCACACTAAATCAGTTTCCCGCCTTTTAATGTCAAAATTATCATTTATATAAGTTACTTTTTACAACACAAGGGGTGTAAAATTAATTTAGTGCGGGATTAGATCTTATCTCATCAACTTCTCAATACCGTTTTCCGACCTCACCAACTCTTCATACACTTGGGGATTGGAAGCAACAAAGTCCGGGTTGGTATAGTCATAATCATCACGAAGAAAGTTCCTTACCACGCCACCGGCTTCACTGACCAAAAGCGAACCGGGGGCATAGTCGTAATCACTGCCGAAGGCGTCATAAGTGAGACGCCCTTCGATCCTGCCGGTAGCTACCAACACAAATTCAAACCCGGCCGACAGAGTATGGATAATAAGAGCCCGATTACGAACCTCGGCCAGCAACTTTCTACTCTCTTCTTTGTGAGGTTTGATCTCAAACGACAGATAAGCACCCCGCAACGGCTGCTCACTGACCGAAATTTTCTCCCCATCTCGGTAAGCGCCCCGGCCCAGTTCGGCATGATACATAACATCGTTAACAAAATCGTAAATGGCCGAAAACACCACCTGTTTATCTTTGATAAGAGCTACCATAGTAGTGCAAAACGGAATGCCGCGAATATAGTGTCCGGTTCCATCGATAGGGTCAACCAACCAGAAAATTTCACTATCGCGATCACCGCCAAATTCTTCGCCCACAAAAAATACCTCGGGCATGATCTTGGCCAGTTCGACCTTGAGACGATCCTCTACTTGCCGATCGATCTCGGTAACCGCATCAGACGCCCATCCGCTTTTATATTCCCTGACAGCGATATTGCCGAAGTGAGGCAAAGAGATATCCCTGGTGCCCCGTATTGCTTCAATTATAGCTGAGCTTTCGATCTTCATATTTTATATTTAACTAATAACCATTGATCATTAACTTTCGGGAGTTTACATTCTCTGCATTATCATTAATAGAACTGAAGTTCAATTAGACCGCTCTTGTGCAACTTTGATCATCAAATTTTATCTGTGGAATTTGCAAGCCGGAACCAAAAGTTTTTATTGATCATTAACACCCCATACAATACTGTCACCAAAAATACAAATGTTCATAAATTTATTTTAAACTTGATTTTTGTTTTTCAACATTTCGATCGCAGATGGTCCTATTTGTGTCTGCATAGTACAACCCTCGCTTTCTAAAACATCTTTGATCCGCTCTATTTGTTTTGGCGAACTATTAGAGGGAATCTCTTGAAATTCGAAGTACTCTATCCGATCTGCTTCATCGGTTAAAGTGATCTCCCCCTTAGTTATTTTGCATAAGAAAGAAAATACTACTTCGTTCTGTTCCGGTTTGTAATAAATACCCGTTAGACGCACAACTTCCACTTCCAAGCCGGTTTCTTCTCTGACTTCTCTCCTAACACCCTCCCAAGGAGCTTCTCCTTTCTCCAACACTCCTCCAGGTAGATTCCACAGATCATGATCCCGGCGGTGACATAACAAAACTCGCTGTTTATTGTCAAAAATGACAGCAAACACTCCGGCCTGGATTTTGGGGTTTAGTTGATGTTCCATAGTACTACCCTACTTCCCGCAACACTTTTTGTACTTTTTACCGGAACCGCACGGACACAGCTCATTGCGGCCGGCTCGGGAGGAGGATCTCGCCGGCTGAGTTTTTTCGCGGCTGCCGGAAGATTTGTTATTCACTTCCTTTCTTTCCACTTCTTCCACTTGAGCCAAACCGGCCCCCATATGCGGCAGCAATTTGACCACCTCGTCAGCAATAGCATCTTTCATTTCCTGATATAATCGTAAACCCTCTTTCCTATATTCTACCAACGGATCGCGTTGACCATAGGCCCGCAAATTGACACTGGAACGGGTATAATCCATCACCTCCAAATGCTCCATCCAGAACATATCTATGGTCTGCAATACTACCTTGCGAGCCAGGTCAATGAACTCCTCTTCTCCCAGCTCCTGTTTCTTGGCCTCGATCTGCTGTCTTTCTTCTTCAGACGCCGACCCCAGAAGAGACTCCAGGTATTCCTTCACCTCTTCCTGATCTCCCAAGAGCAAAGTTTTGCGTTCCCCGTAAATGGCAATTCTTTGAGAATTTAAAACATCGTCAAACTTTAATATCTGTTTGCGGGAATCAAAGTGAAAGCCCTCGATCTTCTCCTGCGCCCGTTCCAGCGAGCGGCTGATATAGCGACTTTCCACCGGCTGATCCTCCGGCACCTTGAAGGTTCCCATTACTTTTTTGATCGCATCAGCAGCGAACACCCTCATCAGGTTATCTTCCAAAGATACAAAGAACTGAGTAGCACCGGGATCCCCTTGTCTTCCGGCTCGACCTCTCAGCTGGTTATCAATACGGCGAGCTTCATGCCTTTCGGTACCCAACACGAATAACCCGCCCTTTTCCTTTACTCGCTCATACTGCTCTTGAGTAGCCGGACTGCCTCCCAGCTTGATATCGATACCGCGGCCGGCCATATTGGTAGCGATCGTTACCGATCCCTCCCTTCCGGCCTGAGCGATAATCTCACCTTCCCGTTCATGATTTTTGGCGTTCAACACCTCGTGTTTTATTCCTTCCTTGGTCAGGTACTGCGACAGCAATTCATTTTTTTCAATAGAAACGGTACCGATCAGTATCGGCTGGCCGGTTTTGTTCAACTCCTTGATCTTTTTCGCCACCGCTCGGAATTTTCCGTGTTCGGTCTGATAGATCTGATCATTCAGGTCCTTCCGTTGGATCGGTTTATGAGTCGGAACCGCTAAAGTATCCAGACCATAAACTTTCTGAAATTCTTCGGCAGAAGTAACCGCCGTTCCGGTCATACCGGACAGTTTGGGGTACAACCGGAAAAAGTTCTGGTAGGTTACCGAAGCAAAAGTTCGCGACTCTCTTTGCACTCTCATTCCTTCCTTGGCCTCAATTGCCTGATGCAGGCCTTCCGACCACCGGCGTCCCGGCTGGAGACGGCCGGTAAACTGGTCCACAATAACCACCTGGTCATCCCGCACCACATAATCGGTGTCCTTTTCAAATAACGCTTTGGCCCGAACCGCGGTTTCCAGATGATGAACATATTTGACTCCCTTTTCGGTATAAATATTTTCCACCCCCAGCGCTTTCTCGGCTTTGGAAATACCCTGATCGGTCAAAGTTATGGCCTTGAGTTTTTCATCCACCTCGTAATCTTGCTCCGGTTCCAACTGAGCCGCCACTCGAGCAAAGGTATGATACATTTCGTCTGACTCTTTACCGGGTGCCGAAATGATAAGAGGTGTACGAGCTTCATCGATCAACACCGAATCCACCTCGTCGATAATGGCAAAATTGAACTCCCGCTGACGCAAACGTTCCACTTGGTATTCGGTATTATCACGCAAATAATCAAAGCCGAACTCATTATTAGCTCCATAGACAATATCGGCTGCATAGGCCTCCGGCCTCTCCACCGAACGCAAGAAATCATCCAACACCTTAAAGGAGCCTACTTCGTCCCGCTTCTCATCCAGATGCTCCGGTTCGGAGTTATAGAGAAAGGAGCTATTCTGAGTTAGCGCTCCCACGGACAATCCTAAAAAGTCATAGATCTGTCCCATCCAGACGGCATCCCGACGGGACAGATAATCATTGACAGTAACAACATGCACCCCCCGATCGGTTAAGGCGTTAAGATAAGCCGGCAAAGTGGCTACCAGGGTTTTTCCTTCACCGGTCCTCATCTCGGTAATAGTACCCTGATGTAAAATTATCCCGCCCAATATCTGAACATCAAAATGCCTCTCGCCCAGAGTGCGCCGCGCCGCTTCCCGTACCAAAGCGTAAGCCTCAGGCAGTAATTCGTCCAGAGTTTCCCCCGAAGCCGCCCGTTGCTTGAACTCGGCAGTTTTGGTCGGTATCTCTTCGTCTTTTAAATTCCTCATCTCTTCCTCGCGACTGTTGACCTTTTCTACTATTGGCCATAGTTTTTTTAGCTCGCGAGAATGATGATCACCAAAGATCTTTTCGTATACTTTTTTCATATTGAGTCAGTATACCTAGTAAAGGCCTGCCGGTAAAGCTTATTTTTACATAAAAGTAACCTCCCAACGCAACTCGATACCGGTTTTTTCCCTAACTTGTTCCTGAACTTCATCAGCCAATTCCTTCACCTCCATCGCCGACGCACCCGGCTCGGCCACCACCACCAACGGCTGTTTTTCATATAATCTGACCTTACCCTTGCCCCACCCTTTGAGTCCACACACCCGGTCCAGTATCCAGGCCGTTGATAATTTAACGCGGTCGCCGCCTTCCAACTCATGACCCGGAAGTTCCGGATACTGCTCAACCAAACGCCGGTAATGATCCGTTGATACTACCGGATTAGTAAAAAAACTTCCGGCACTACCCACCAGTCCAAGATCGGGAAACTTGCTGTTTCTAATATCCAAGATCAGTTCTCTGATCCGCTCCGGAGTAAGTTCATCAGGTTCAATGTCTTTTACTCTTTCCTCAACATCCCGATAATGAGTAACCGGCTTTCCTTTTTTTCGCAACAGCAAAGAAACAGATACCACCAGATATTTCTCCCCGGCGGGTTCTTTAAAGAAACTGTGGCGATAACCTAAACGACATTGTTCCGGAGAAAAACTCTCTACAACACCGGTTTCGGTATTAAGAGCCTCCACCTCCGCCAACACGTCCTGTAGCTCGACTCCATAAGATCCGATATTCTGAACCGGAGCCGCCCCGACACTGCCGGGAATACCAGACAGATTTTCCAAACCGAAATACCCCCGATCGGTACTCCACTTTACCAGCTTATCCCAATCCTCTCCGGCATAGGCTTTCACCACCGTTTCATCCTCCTTATCGTGACTTTCCAATCCCTTAATGGCCATATGAATAGTAAGCCCTTGGTAGTCTTGATCGGCAAAGAGAGTATTGGCACCCCCGCCGACCAGCCGCCAAGACCAATTACGCTCTTTTGCCTCACTTATCGCCCCCGTCAGCTCGGCAACCGAAGTAACTGAAATAAAAAAACGACTCCTTCCACCAATTCCGAAAGTGGAGTATTTTTTTAATGAGATATTTTGTTCCATTTTTAAATCCATAAACCAAACCGCTATCGTTCCTCCTCATCAACCTGAAGTATCTTCTTTAGCTCGTCTTCCGGGATCTCGGAAAGCGGGCCCTTAGAAGAACCGGCGCTTTTTTGCTGTTTAAAAGAAGAACTTTCATTTCTATCCCCACCATCATCTTTCTTCTTTTTTTCATTCTCCTGTTCCTTTGAAAAGTTGTTCTCTGTGACCTTATCATCTTTATTTTCTATGTGATCCGATCCGGCAGATGACTTGCTTTCGGCTTGTTTGACACCTTCATTATTGACACCTTGATCATCACCTACGCCCTCCTCACTCCCGGCATCTACATCCTCTTCCGGTTTTTTGTGATGATCAGAGGAATTCTCCTTTTTTCTGCGCGAGGCAACTGCGGCCAGAGCCTCCTTAAGAGAACTTCGCTCATCTCCTCCTCGCGCCTCAGGGATACTGCGTCGTTCATTAGCTACATCTTTTCCTAAACCTCTTTGCAGCTCCTCAGCCGGAGAAAGTTCATCATCTTCCGGCGGAGGCGCTTTTTTCTTGGGATCGAAAACGTTGCCGCCTTTTTTCTCCGTTTCTTTATTGTTTGTTTGTTTGTTTTTACTTGGTGCGAACTTCTTGTCTTCTTTCTTATTCGGTTGATCTTTGTTTCTTTTCTTATCAAAACCTTTTCCCGGCGCTGAGTCGGTTTTGTTTCCGGTTGAGCGGTCTTGCTCCTTTTTCTTCTCCTGCTTCTTCTCCTGTTTCGGTTGCGATGATCCGGAGACATTATCGTGGCCGGCATGCCAGTTTTGAATATTATCTTCCACTACCGCCCGAGTTTGAGCGTAGATATCCCGTGATGATTTGATTACCTCATCTCGATGAGATACCGCAGGAGGTTCAAAAGGTGGCAAGGTGGTAGCGGAAAAAGGAGGCGAGGTGACGCCGTCGATCATCAGCTTCAAGTAAGTCTGAGCAAACCCCAGATTGACCATATCTTCCTCGGTAAAAACCGGAGCAAATTCCTTTTCTAACACTTCGGCATCATATGCTCCCACCCGGAAAGATATCATAGTACCGACATTGCCGAACACTGCATCCCTAACTTCTTCGCTCATTTGAGCTATGTACTGGTGAGCTACCGTGAGATTAAGTTTGTATTTTCGCGCCTCGGAAAGAATATCGGCAAACGATTCGTTGGCAAAAGATTGAAACTCGTCAACGTATAAATACATATTGGGTAAACTTTTCAGCTCTTCTTCGCTAACATCGGCTCGAGACATTGCCGCTAAATATATTTTAGTTATCAACATACCCCCCAAGAGATTGGCGTTGATCTCCCCTATTCGTCCTTTAGATAAGTTGATAATGATGATCTTGCGCTCATCCATCATTTTTCGCGGATCAAAACTGGAGTAAGGCTGGCCGATAATATTTCTGATAATGGGGTTAGAGGTGAATTGTCCGATCTTGTTCTGTATGGCCGGAGTTGCTTCGGCGGCAAACCGGTCGGTATATTTGGCAAACTCATCTACCCAGAAAGAACGAACTGTGGGATCGGTCACATTGCCCACCACCTTTTCCCGATATTTCTTATCCGAGAACATTCGGTTAATACTCAACAAAGTTGCTTCGGGGTACTCCAATAAAGCCAGCAAAGTATTACCCAGAATATATTCCATTCGAGCCGACCAAGCATCCAGCCAGATCTTTTTAAAGGCACTCATTAAACCGCTCATCACCAAATGCCGCTTGTCATAACCCACATCCTCCATAACATTGAAAGATATCGGAAAATCGGAGTCAAAAGGAGCGAAGTACATCACATCCTTGACCCGTTCTTTGGGTATATAATCCAGGAACAGATCAGCGGTTTTGCCGTGCGGATCAATAAATACCATCCCCTCCCCGTTACGGATATCCTGAATGGCCAGATTCTCCAGCAGAGTGGATTTGCCCATTCCGGTTTTACCGATAACATACATATGGCGGGAGCGATCCTTGGCCTTAATGCCAAAAGGTACCCGCCGATTGCGGGCATCGGTTTCGGCAAAATAGGTTACTCGTTCCGGATTGTCTGATCCCATACACCCGCATTATATTACACAATCACTAAAAGAAAAACCGTGCCAACCTTATGGCTTAAACAGGCCCGATAAGTTATTATGCATTAATGACGCTAATTCAGTTCATCGAATTAAATACATAATTTACCCAAGCAATATGAAAAAGGTCACTTTTATATACAACTCCCGATCAGGAAAAGGTAAAGGCAATATTCTTGAAAAACTTGTCCGTGAGGGTGAATCCAGAGATTTTGAAATTAACTTCCTGTCTTTTTTTGATTTTTTGGAAAATAAATACGAGGAATATTTAAAAGAAAGCGAGGCGATCTTTGCCATCGGAGGAGATGGAACAATAAACGGTGTGATCAATCGATTGATTGATCTGAATATCGACTTCCCTCCACTGGTTATTTATCCGGGAGGAACCTCGAACGATTTTGCAAGCATTTGGTGGAGTAAAGGCAAATGCAACCCCGCAAAGGCATTTAACGCGATCGAGAAACGCCAAGTATCTAATGTTGACCTGGGAAAGGTTAATGAAGAATATTTTATTAATGTAGTAGGAGCGGGAATGTTCGTTGATGTGGCCCCCGAAACATCCGTGGCCCAAAAACAAAAATGGGGATTTTTAGCATATTTAAACGAAGGACTAAAAAGGCTTCCCGGCTATCATCCTTTTAACCTCACCGTTTCCCATAATGGCCGGGAAGAGGAGGTAAATTGTTATCTGGCACTGGTATTGAACAGCACAGGAGCGGGCGGATTTAATAACCTTATCCCTAACGCCTCCATGGAAGACGGTTTGCTTGATGTCCTAATAGTTAAAGACCGGAATGATAGCATTTCACAAACCCAAAGTATTGACTATTCTATCCTGACCCTCTTTCCCAAGATCATTACGGGTACTCACTTAAAGGATAAAAGGGTGCTGCACTATAAATTAGAAAAATTTTCCTTAAAATGCTTTGATGCTATAAAGCCGGTGATCGACGGAGAAACCGGCCCCCGATCCTGCCGTCATTTTGATTTCAGCGTGCAGAAAAGACGGGTCCCCCTGCTCTATGATTAAACCGATCTGATGTCAAACCCTCAACTTTACAGTAAAAAGAAAAAGATCCTTGGAAGAGCTTGGGTATCAAGTTTTTTGGGTCTTGCGGCGGTGGTGTTCGCTTATTATGTAGGAGGCTCAAGTATAATATTTGCGGATCTTTTAAGGCGAGGAGTTGAATTTTTAAGCCTTCTTTTTTCCTGGATCATTTTTCTGTTTATAAACAAAAAGACACTCCCGGATCACGTCAATAAAAAACTTGAGTCTGTCTCGGGTTATTTTGTCGCCTTGATAATGCTTATTTCTTTTGCTTTCATATCATACAATGCCTACCAGGAATTTCTTGAACCAACCAAAGCCGGATGGCTCCTGCCGGGAATGATCGTGGCCTCGGTGGCGCTTATAAATAATGGTTACTTTTGGAGAAAATATCGAAAAATAACCAAAGAGGATCCCACGCAAATAATTGAATCTCAACGCAGATTATATCGCGCAAAAACATTAGGCGATCTGGTGGTTCTTATAACACTCCTTTCAACACACTTTTTCGTTTCCCTTCACTGGCATCAATATATTGATCCGGCGGGGTCGGCTATTATTGCTCTTTTCGTTTTATTCTCGGCCGTAAGGATCTTAAAAAAAGGTACCAATAACAACCCGGAAAACGGGTCTGGAAACAAACAGCAAAAACAAAACAAGTAGAGCAGATTGCGCCGGAATTATATATATCCCAAAAAGGTTATTACAAAAACGATCGCGTTATTTACTCTCTTAAAGCTTCCCTGGTACTGGAATAATCATTAGAAGGGCTCCAGATCATCCAGGAATCCAATCCCGCGTCATAAGTGGCATCGATCTGGGCTCTGACCATATCGGGAGTGTAAGTAGCGCCCAGATCAAAGTCCTGCAACCAAGGGCGAATGATGTTGGGATCATAAACCTCTTTATCATAAAGCTGATCACCCGAATCCGGCCCATAGAACTCGGTCTGTTGAGTTTCGGGTATTTCAATAGGTGACTCGGCCTCCGTCGAAGGTTCGGATCCCTCCACCTCTGCTACTTCCTCCAATTCTTCCTCTGTTTGTTGAGAGACAACTTCATCATCTTTGGTTCCTATGACCGCGGTCTCGGCTTGAGCTCTCTCTACCGCCGCCTGAAGAGACAGATAAACGGTATCATAAGGAGAAGAGTCGGGATCAGGTATCCCGTGCCACCCGGCGGGGTAATGAGAAGGGTAAACCATGGGAGCTATGTAATCAAAATAAGGAAAGGTTTTCTCCAACAATTGACCGATACCCAGATCGTCGCTGTTGGTGGTGGTCATACCGAAGAGATCTGCCGAGATAATCGGCCGCTCGGGAGCTTCGGGAGTTTTCTTTCGAAACTCTTCATCGAGGTAAGCAAAGAATTCTTCCAAGACTTCACTCTTTTCTCTTCCCTCGCTTATTGGCATCCTCATATCATCCATTCTTCCATCGGTGGGGTAACGGATATAGTCGTAGTTTAATTCATCAAAACCGGCCTCGTAAGCCTCCCACCCGATAGCGGCGGCATACTCCCAGACCCGCTCGGAACCCGGGTCGACCCAACTTAGATCATTGCGATCTCTCCAAATGTCTCCACCGGCAGTACGTACCGCCTTGTCAGGCCACACCCCGGTCAGGTAAGGATCCTGAAAAACCGAGATCCGTCCGATCACATAAACTCCGCGCTCGTTCAATTTTTTTATCAGATCCCGCAGATCCGGTATCCTATTCTGCGATGATCCGATCTGTTGAAGATACTCATCCTCTACTCCAAAAGACACCCGGCCGGTTTCATCTTTGATATCAATAACCACCGCATTAACTTTGGTCTCTTCCACCAACTCCAAAAGGCCGCTTCTAATGTCGGGCGTGCCGGCTACCCAGCTGGTCATATAAATGGCGTATAAGGGTTTGGGGGTTTCCAAACGAATGGGGGTAAAAAGGTCTTCTTCCGGCTCCTCTTCCTTATCTTCCGATTTTTCTGTTTCTTCGGAAACTTCATTTTCATCCGGGTATTCGTCTTTTGAGTCGCGATAATTTTCGTTTTCCGGATCCTCCGGCTCATCCTCTGACTTCTGCTCATTTGCTTCCGATATTCTTTGAGCAATATCAGACTCTTCTGCCTCCCAAGACGGCAAAGGAAAAAACAATACCTTAGCGGAAACAATTACCACTAAGGACAAGAGTACGACTGCGGCTATAATTATTACTCTTTTTCCTTCCTCCATTAAAGACCTGGAATTTAACAGACCGTCATAAATGAGATCTAGCCCCGCATTAAATTAATTTTGCCAACCATTGTGTTATAAAAAGTTACTTTAGAAATGATATTTTGACATTAAGTAGGGTAAAAATTAATTTAATGCGGGACTAGTTTTTAACTTCACCCTTTTTACGAGCCAAATAGGAACGGGAACCTCCCAAGATCAGCATATAAAGCTCCACTACCACCACCAGCCCGCCCAATACCGGCAGAATACCGGCATATTGATCGGTAGGAATTCCCAAGTAAGGCAAGATCGCTACCGCTATTCCCAGTATTATGGTGATCACTCTCTTAATCATAGTACTATTATAACTTAAAACTAAAAATCTCCCAATTCACACCCTGTTATAGTCCCGCAGAAGACCCACCCTCTCCCAGAGACCTGGCCTCTGGGTTTGACTCTGGGTTTGATCTGAGCAACTAAGAAACCAGCTCTTGTGCCACTTTATATACATCACCGGCCCCCATAGTGACCACCACCGTATCGGGATCAGATAGAGCGATAACCTTTTCGATAGCGTCCGAAAAACCGGAAACCGTCTGAGAGCTGACACCTCGAGCTGTTATTTTATCAGCCAGAACATCATTGCTTACGGGGAGCTGATCTTCGCCTCTAGCTTGATAAACGGGAAGTATTAACGACTCATCGGCCGTACTCAAAGCATCCGCAAACTCTTCCATAAAAAAGACTGTGCGCGAGATCAGATGGGGATGAAACAAGACCAGCAGTTTCTTGTCAGGATATTTTTCTCGGAAGCCCTCTATCGTGGCCCGGATCTCGGTCGGATGGTGAGCGTAATCGTCATAAACCGCGGCGCCTTTTTCATTGACCCCCTTATATTCAAACCTTCTCCAGGTTCCGGCAAATTCTGATAGCGCCTTCCGGGCAAGATCTTCCTCGGCACCCAAAAACCGGGCCGCCGCCAAAGCCGCCTGAGCATTTAGTACATTATGCCGCCCCGGCAATGAGAGTTGCGGAACGAATTCTTGGGTGTGATCAATGATCTTAGCTTGGGCATTTTTTAAGACCGGTCTTATATTCTCTTGCCCGGGATCGGTTATTATCGCTCCCTTTTCAGGTACCCGTTCAACGAATTCACAAAAAGCCGACTGGACATCGGAAAGATCCTTGTAGTAATCCAAATGTTCGGCCTCTATGTTGGTTATTATCAATACTTGAGGAGATAGCTCCAAAAAAGAACGGCGGTATTCACAGGCCTCCAGGAACAAATAGCGGTCTCCGGTAGAAATAAAGTTACTCCGATGTCCGTTTAATATACTGCCGACAATAGTGGTGCTCGGCAGGTCGGTTGCCTCGGCGATGATCGCCAACATAGCGGTGGTGGTGGTTTTGCCGTGCGTGCCGGCCACCGCCACAGTATATTTATCCCGAGAGATCAGACCGAGAAATTGCGGATAAGTCATTACCAAAAGTTCATTTTCCCGGGACGCTTGCAACTCCGGATTGTCTTCCTCCGCCGCAATAGTATGAACCACCAGCTGAGCATCAGGCGGCAAGTTATCTCGGCGATGCTCATAACTGACTCGCGCTCCGGCCCGCTCGAGCTCTTTGGTAATAGAGCTTTCATTAAGGTCTGAGCCGCTGACCTGTTTGCCCTGCTCAAGCATCATCCGGGCCGCCGCCGAGACCCCGATCCCGCCGATACCGATGAAATGAACCCGATCTATAGAATTTAGGTTGATCTTTTCCATTGTCAATCAGTTTACTAGATATTTCTCCAAGCGCCAACAACCGGAAGCTATTTAGAATCCATGGCTGGTTGATCATTTGCCATTAATTAAAGGGCGCTTTGTTCAAAAACTATATCGGCAATATCGCGGCGGAACTGATTGATAGCTTCGGTATCCGGCGGCCGCCGAGGGTAAGTGCGGTTGGACAAGGTCACCACCGCTATATTCTTGATCGGATCCGCCTGCACCATACTACCGGTAAAGCCGCTGTGGCCGAATACTTGATCACTGCTTAGACCCCCCATTTTGAATTTACTATTGAGGTCCCAGCCCAAGCCCATTGACCTGTTGAGATCGGGAAGTTGATCGCTATGCATTGCTTTTACCAGATCAGGGCTGAAATATCTCCCGCCCTCATACTCTCCCCCGTTCAAGAGCATTATCATAAAAGTTAGCAGATCCCGAACAGTGGAAAAAAGACCGGCCGCTCCCAAGTAATACCCGCCCTGTTGTAAAGTGTAAGTACATTCATCATGCACTTCCCCTCTGATCTCGCGACCGCGCCAGTCATCGATCTCGGTGGGAGCAATTCGGTCTTGATCCCACTGCTCAGGATAGAAGGAGGTGGAAAGCATACCTAAAGGCCAGTAAAAGTACTCTGCGGTAAATTTATCAAGCGACACCCCGGCCGCCCGTTCAAAAACCAATCCGCGCAGAATGGCGGTAGAGTTGGTATACAGAACCCGCTCACCCGGCGGGCATCTTAACGGAGCTTGCACCATTACTTCAATAATCTCTTCCGGACTCCGGTCTTTAAGTGAGCTGGCGGCGGGAACTTCCAGATCAAGAGTATAGGTTAAAAGATGCCAAACGGTCACCGACTCTTTGCCGGCACTATTGCCAAACTCCGGCAAATATTTGGCCACCGGGTCCTCAAGCGCTACTTGGCCCTTATCCACCAAAGTCAATAACGAACAAGAGTTGGCCACCTTTTTGGTCACCGAAGCAATGTCATAAATGGTATCAGCTTCCACCGGTACCTGTCGGTCATAAGTTAAATAACCAACAGGAAAAATATGATGAGCTTCCGGAGTACCCACCCCGACCACGCAGCCGGGAAATACCTGCTCGGTTATTGCTTGCTGAGCTCGTGCTTCAATTCGCTCTTGCATTATTATTTAATTACTTAGCTGATGAAACAGCTCTAAAAACCGGTCGTTTCGCTCATACTCATTACGGAACATATTGAAACTGGAAGCGCCGGGCGAGAACAAAACAACATCACCCGGCTCGGCGCTTTGCCACGCTCTTTCCACCGCCTCCTTGACCGAATCAACCGTTTCCGGCCTCATTTCTTGTGGCAACACCTTTTCCATTTTAACCGAGGCCTCGCCCTCCAACAGGATCAGTTTTTTAAGATACTGCGGTACTTCCCGCCCGTACTCGTTAAAATCCAGCTCCTTATCGGCGCCGCCGCCGATCAAAATGATCTTGCCCTTATACTTCTCCAGCGCCGAAAGAGCGGCCAGCACCGCATCGGGAGTAGTGGCATTATTGTCATTATAAAAACGTACCTTCTGTACTTTGCCCAAATACTCCAAACGACCCGGAACACCGGCAAAGTTCTCCAGGGACTTTTTGATCATTTTTCGTTTAACACCGCAGATATCCAAAGCGGTCGTAGCCAGAGCGGCGTTATATCTGTTATGCTTTCCCGGTATTTTAAGCCGCCAGCTACTCGGCAGTTCACCCCGACCGATCACGGTTATTTGAGAAGCGATAAAAGGATACTTCTCTCTAACCCGTTCGGCGCACTGGCGTCCCAGGATCAGGTGATCATCGGCGGTTTGAAATCGAAAAATATTAGCTTTGTCTTCCAAATACTGTTCGGTATCATTGCCGTAGTAATTCATATGATCGCGCATAAAGGTAGTAAACACCGCCACCCGAGGGCTGATCCGGCTTTCTCCAAAACCCTGCAGCTGCCAAGAATCCAGCTCCAGCACCACATAATCGCCGGAGCTTACCCGCTCCAGAAGCGGCAAGGTGGCCACCCCTCTGATGTTTCCTCCCAAAAAAACCTTTCGGCCGGCTTCTTCCAGACCTCCGGCTATCATATGAGTTACCGTACTTTTACCGCGGGTGCCGGTTACCCCCACCGAAATAACCCCCTCGGGAGCCAATTCCAAAAAAAGCGAGGAATCCATCTTGACCGGCACACCTTTAGATCGGGCTTCCGCCAAGTAGGGCGAACCGAGCGGTACATTGGCTCCCCGAATGACCATATCAGCCGAACGGAAATCTTTCAGCCGGTGCTTCCCCAGCACATAATTAACACCTTCCAGACCTTCAAGTTCCTCCAGCGCCGGTCTCAGTTCGTTTTTATTTTTCAGATCGGTCACCGTCACTTCGGCCCCCTGGCGTACCAGGAACTTCACCACATTTATCTGCCGACCCAACAGACCCAAACCCATAACCAGCACCCGCCGGCCGGCAAAATATTTTTTCCAGTCAGTCATTCATCTTATGATAACCTTGCCGACTGCAAAAAACAAGCTGGTATCAGGTTTACGTTAAAGTTCCAACTTGGTCTTAAAAAGCCAATTTTAATCCGGCAACTGCTCTAAACAGTAGACATAATACGCCCGAAGATATAATAAGATTAAAGATATAACAAGCTAATAGGTACACACTTCACAGCCGTGAAATGTGTACCTATTTGATACAAAAATTTATTTCTTTAGCAATTTCTTAGAACAACTTGCTGCCGCTTTGAAAACCCAGCTCTTCACAAGCCGGTCCTCCTTGCTTAACTATCTCCAGAAACCGTTTATCTTCCAGTCCGGAACTCCCCTCCACCAGAGCTGTAATTCCTTGAGGAACATCTTTGAGGCGAGAGTGGAAAGGCAGGACTCCGAACCGAGTTTTAATAGTAACTCCGGGCTTCAGTTCCAACTCCTCCGACAGGAGCGATGTTTTTCCGTTGCCGAAATTATCTACCCACCAAATGGACGGCAGGGGATCGGGCCAGTTCTCCACACTTCTTTCTTCACCCGGCAGAACACCTCCCCGGTATTTATACCAAGCGGCATATGGTAAGAAATGAAAACTGCGAAATTGAGTTCGGCTGATGTCTTCCACTGCTAGCGATGACTGTTCTTTGCGTTTTATCTCTTCCAACACTTGTGCCACCTCCATAACCGTCACCTTGTCCGTCAGTTGCAGTTTTTTTGCCAAACTCAAGGTTTCCCCTTCCAAACTGCAGAAAACCGTAATATTGCGGTACTCAAAAAAACCAAACGGGGTGCCGTTGTTATTGTCTCGGGCCGAGTTATTACGCGGCGCTACATTAAGCAACACGATCGCCGGCTGGTCCCCATAAGCATCCAGGATATCTATCAGGTTGCCCCCGGCCTCCCGAGTGTCGTTAACCGCCACAAAAGAAACCGGTGCCTGCAACCACCCGGCAACCCGAGCCGTTTGCCGGGCCCGGGCGTTTTCATCATGGCAGTCATTGATAATAGTAATATGCATTAAGTTCTCTAAAATTAAAAACACCTTAAGGTGTCCGAATTAATATTTATCACAGAAAACAAAACGAGGTCCGCTACTCAGTGCTGGGAGGGGGACTTGAACCCCCACGGGCTTATGCCCACAGCGTCCTGAACGCTGCGTGTCTACCAATTCCACCATCCCAGCACTCAACAGCCGAAATTTCCGTTTGCCTATATATTTATAGCAAATTTTCCGGTAACTGGCAAAATTTTTACCCGACGTATAAATACGCCGGGTAAAAATTACTCTCTTTCACGCTTTTAACCCTCTTCCGTAATTAATATCTCCATTAGCTCCCCAAGGACCGCCAACATTTCGGTCAGAATAAGCCGCAGCTCATCGGCATCCAGACGGCCTTGATCATAAGCGTCGCTGGCGGTGCTTAGCAAAGAGGCCATTTGCTCAAGCAGCTGCTCTACTGACTCCCGATGTTCTCCCAATCGGCCGGGTTATTATCGATGACGCCCCCTCTTCATCGTCACTAACCGCACTTACTACGACAGACCACCCTTGCTTATAGATCACCGGTAATTTTCAGCGGTCAATATCATATCCCTTATTAGGGATATGAAGCCGCCCAGCTACTTACATATTTATGTATGAAAGGAACTGCTCAACTCGAGAATATATAAAACAGACTTTAATATTTCTCTCGCCAAACGCTCGCTCATAAAAAAACACCCTGAAAGATAAACCTGGTAACAGAAACTTTTATCAACATAATTCACAAGGAGGTATTCCGGCTTTATGTTAAACTATATCAGTGTCATAGATCGGATCTCAAACCGAGTAGTCGCTAATAGCGGCAACCGCTACCCCGACCGATCCGACTCACGGAAAACTCGTCCGACACAACCGGTATCAAACCAATATCCGGCTATTGTTTATTTTTATATTGACAATTTAAACCGCTAAATGACAAACGACACGCCAACAACCGAATATATTGAGAATTTCTCCGAGTTAGCTACTGATCAGAAAAGATCCGATGCTTTGCGTATCTTGGATGCCGGCTATCGGGCCATAGAAACAAGCCGTATACTCCACTCCAAACTAAAACTTGAAGGGTCGAACCTGAAAATAGCAGACCGAAGTTATAACTTGGACAACTACCGCCGAATATTGGTCTTGGCTGTCGGAAAATGCGCTCGAGAGGCCGGAGAAAATTTAGAAGAACTGCTGGGAGACCGCTTGAGCGATGGAGTGATACTGGATCTGGAATCAAGCGAACATACTCGGGTTTTGCGTTCATTGGTCGGCACCCACCCTCTGCCGTCACCCCAAAACATTGAAGCCGCCAAGCAAATTAAACAGTTGGCTGAAGAGGCGGGAGAAGACGACCTGGTAATTACCGTGATCTCCGGCGGAGGATCAGCTCTTCTTTGCCTCCCCTCCCAAATAACTATCGATACTTTGATAAAGGTAAATCAGCTGCTAACCAAAAAAGGAGCCGATATTTACGAACTTAATACCGTTCGCAAACATCTGTCTGAAATAAAAGGCGGTCATTTGGCGCATTTGCTTTATCCGGCCGAGACCATATCCTTGATCTTCTCCGACGTATTAGGCGATGACCTTTCGGTTATTGCTTCCGGCCCAACGGTCCGAGACAATACCACTGTAGAAGATGCCTATCAGATCCTAAAAAAATATGAGGTTGAGGAAGAACTGAACCTCTCCCCCGAACTGCTGACCGAGACCCCAAAAGAAGAACATCTGTTCGAGAAAATAACCAACATTCTGACGGTTACCAACCGGGACGCCTTGGCAGCTATGGAGGAATGCGCCGAGGAACTCGGTTACCGCTGCATACGCGACTCCCATCTGATCTCCGGCGAAGCCCGCCGGGTGGGCCGCGAGTTTGCCGGAAAGGAGCTCGCTCCCGGTCAAGCGATAATAGGCGGCGGAGAGACCACCGTGACCATAACCGGCAACGGACAAGGGGGCCGAAATCAGGAAGCGGCTTTGGGAGCCCTTTCAGAAATAACATCAGGAAAGATCTTTATCTCGGCCGGCTCGGACGGCCAAGACAACAGCGATGCCGCCGGAGCATTAGCCGACCGGGAGCTTTACGATCGGGCCGAGCAAGCCGGTTTGGACATTAGCTCTTACCTGGAAAATAACGACAGTTATAATTTTTTCCGCCAAGCGGGCGGACAGATATATACCGGGGCGACCGGTAGCAATGTTTCCGATCTTTATTTATTATTAGCTAACAATTAATTATTATGAGTAAAGACACTTTGGTTCGTTGGTTCGATCAGGTTAATAATCAAGATGTAGCACAGGTGGGCGGAAAGAACGCTTCTCTGGGAGAGATGTACACCGCCCTTAAAGAAAAAGGGATCCGGGTACCGAACGGCTTCATAGTTACCGCCGAGGGATACCGTCGTTTCATCGCCGAGGCCGGACTGGAAGACCTCATCCGATCGGAGCTGGAGGATCTGGACACTTCCGATATTAACGCTCTACAAAGAGCCGGCAAAAAGATCCGCAAAGCTATCAGCAAAGCTCACCTGTCACCGGAACTGTCGGCCGAGATCGAAGAGGCCTACAAAAATCTGTCTCGGGCCTACGAAATGGAACAAGCGGACGTGGCCATCCGTTCTTCGGCCACCGCCGAAGATCTGCCCGGCGCCAGTTTTGCCGGCGAGCATGAAACTTTCCTAAATGTTACCGGGATCAAAAATGTTCTCAAATATACCAAAGAAGCTATGGCTTCCCTTTTCAACGACCGAGCTATATCTTATCGCCAAGACAAAGGTTTTGACCATTTCGATGTAGCCCTTTCGGTGGGAATTCAGAAAATGGTCCGCTCCGACGTAGGCAGCTCGGGTGTTATGTTCACCCTGGATACCGAATCCGGTTTTCGCGATGTGGTCCAAATAAGCGCAGCTTGGGGTTTGGGAGAAATGGTAGTACAAGGGAAAGTAAACCCCGATGAATACCTGGTCTTTAAACCAACTCTCAAAGAAGGCTTCCAACCGGTCATTAAAAGAACCTTGGGCGCCAAAGGGATCAAGATGATCTATCAGTCACAGGGTCGCTCACCGGTGAAGGAAGTAAAGACCAAAATGGAAGAAAGAGAACAGTTTGCCTTAACCGATGAGGATATCCTAACTTTGGCCGACTGGGGAATTAAAATAGAAGAGCACTACTCATTACTTGCCGATAAACCGATGCCGATGGATATTGAATGGGCCAAGGACGGTCAAAGCGGCGATATGTTCATAGTGCAAGCCCGGCCCGAGACCATCCATTCCGAAAAAGAAGAGGCAGTGCTGAGAGAATACAAAATGGAGACCGACCAAGAACCGATAGTTGAAGGTATCGCGGTAGGTACCAAAATAGCTGCCGGTCCGGCTCGCGTGGTGGATTCGGTAGAAAATATTCATCAGTTCAAGGAGGGCGAAGTGCTGGTAACCGAGATCACCGACCCGGACTGGGAACCTATAATGAAAATAGCTTCTGCTATTGTAACCGAAAAAGGAGGACGTACCTCGCACGCCGCTATTGTTTCCCGAGAGCTGGGCATCCCGGCCATCGTCGGTGCCAAAGACGCCCGCAAAAAGATCAAAAACGGCAAACACATCACCTGCGACACCACCAGCGGCACCACCGGCAAGATCTATGAAGGAGAGCTGGAATGGGAAGAAACGGAACACAAACTGGATAAAATACCGGAAACCCGAACTCGTATATCTATGAATATCGGTAGTCCGGAAAGCGCTTTTGTCTACTCCTCTATCCCCAACGACGGAGTAGGTTTGGCCCGGGAAGAATTTGTCATTGCCTCACACATCAAAGTTCATCCGCTGGCTCTGCTCAATTATTCCGACCAAAAGCCGGAGTTAAAGAAGAAGATCCGCCAAGTAGCTGTCGGGTATTCCGACTACCGCCAGTTCTTCGTTGATAAACTGGCCGAGGGGGTCGGACAGATAGCGGCCGCCTTCCATCCCAAAAAAGTAATAGTTCGCTTTTCCGATTTCAAAACCAACGAATACGCTACCCTGCTTGGAGGTAAAGAGTATGAACCGGTAGAAGAGAATCCGATGATCGGCTGGCGAGGAGCTTCCCGTTATGCTCACCCCGATTTTACTGAAGCCTTCAAGATGGAGTGTGAAGCAATGAAAAAAATACGTGAGCAATTCGGGTTAAAGAATTTAGCGGTAATGGTACCGTTCTGCCGAACTCCCGAAGAGGGGCGAAAGGTGCTGGACATTATGGCCGAAAGCGGTTTGGCTAAAGGTGAAGACGGTTTGGAGGTATATGTAATGTGTGAACTACCCACCAATGTAACTCGCGCTGATGAATTCCTTGATATTTTTGACGGTTTTTCCATCGGTTCCAACGATCTGGCTCAGTTGGCCTTGGGATTGGATCGCGACTCCTCTATCGTAGCCGGTATCTCTAATGAAAACGACCCAGGAGTAAAAGAATTGGTTACCCAAGCTATTGCGAAATGCCGTGAACGGGGTAAATATATCGGCTTCTGCGGCCAAGCGCCTTCCGATTATAAGGATTTTCTTCGTTTTCTGATCCATCATGAGATAGATTCGGTATCACTTATTCCGGACTCTATCATTCCGATGAAATTTGAAGTCCACGACGAAGAAAATAAGTAATAAACCACAAATTAACAGCTTATGAATATCAGTTATATTATACGTGAGGACTGGGAAGCCGATTACTTTCGGCAGGCTTTGGGAAACGAATATAATATACGTTTTATCAGCGAGCTGAATGAATTATCACTGGAAGAAGCACGACAAACCGAGGTCTTGAGCTTATTCATCCGTTCGGTCATAGACAGTGATGCTTTGGAAAAATTCCCCAACTTGAAACTTATTACTGTGCGCGGTACCGGTTATGATCACATTGACACGGAAACCTGCCGACAACTAGGCATCACGGTCTGTAACGTACCCGGCTACGGCGAACATCCGGTGGTAGAGTTCACTATGGCTCTAATGCTGGCACTTTCTCGCCGAGTGTTCGAAGCCTCTAAAAAGGTCAAAGAAGCGGGAGTTTTTTCTCAAAAAGGTTTGCGGGGTTTTGATCTATACGGCAAAAACCTGGGAGTTATCGGGACCGGACAGATCGGAATGAACGTTATCAAGACCGCTCGCTGTTTCGGAATGAACATTTCAGCTTACGACCCTTTCCCCAAACCGGAAGTGGCGGAAGCGGTCGGTTTCACCTATCACGATTTTGACACTATACTGGCCACCTCCGACATCATCACTCTACACGCACCTCACAACGAACACACTCACCATCTGATAAATCACGATAATATCAACAAGGTAAAACCCGGGGCTTATCTGATCAACACCGCCCGCGGCGGTCTGATAGAAACCCAGGCCCTGGTGAAAGCCCTGAGTGAGGGAGTGGTCGCCGGAGCGGCTCTCGATGTCCTGGAAGAGGAAGGCATGATCGGCGATGAAGTGGGATTACTGGAAGAGGAACACCCGGAAGCCGAGACTCTGCAGACCATGCTGTCCAATCATTACCTGATACACCACCCTCGAGTGCTAATAACTCCCCATAACGCCTTCAATACCGAGGAGGCCTTAAGAAAGATACTGGATACCACCGCCGATAACATTACCAGTTTTATTAAAGATCAACCGCAAAATATAGTATGTTAAATTCCGTTATAGAAAAAGTTACCGCTTGCGAGATAATTGACTCCCGGGCTCAACCCACCGTAGAGGCGTCCATAACCCTAAATGACGGCGCTTACGGTCGGGCCGCTGTTCCATCGGGGGCCTCATCCGGCTACCGTGAAGCCCGGGAATTGCGCGATAACGACCCTAAACGTTATGACGGTGCCGGAGTTGGCTGGGCGGTAGATAATATTACCAGATACATAACACCCCACCTGGAAGGTAGAACCTGGCGGCAACGGGATCTTGATAGCTCGCTGATCTCTCTTGACGGTACGGTCAACAAAGAGAATTTAGGCGCCAATGCTATGCTGGCAGTTTCTCTGGCTTTCGCTCATGCCTCGGCGCGCTCTTACGATCGACACCTGTTCGAACACTTTAACGACGCCCTGAGTCCGGAAAGCTCTTTTCGTTTTAACCACGGACTTCCTCGTCCGATGTTCAACATCCTAAACGGAGGTGCGCACGCCGACAGCGGTTTGTCGTTTCAGGAATTTATGGTAGTACCGGTCTTTCAACCGTTCAGTCGTTCTTTGCGTTGCGGAGTGGAAATATATAACTCATTAAAGATCTTGCTAAAAGAAAGAGGTTATCTAACATCGATCGGAGATGAAGGAGGATTTGCGCCGAACCTCGAAAGTAATGAACAGGCATTGGAGCTTCTAATGGAAGCCGGAGAGCGAGCCGGTTACCGCCCCGGTGAAGATTTTCTGTTAAGCTTGGACATTGCCGCCAATGAGATCCACCAAGACGGCCATTACCAACACAACGGTCACTATCTGACCCGTGAAGATTTCGTTAACGCTTTAATAGATCTAAGCTCTCGCTACCCCATCTACTCGATAGAGGACCCTCTTTTTGAAGAAGACGTTGAGGGGTTTGCCTGGCTTAATCAGGCAACGGGAGATAAGATACTGATCGTGGGCGACGATTACCTAGTAACCAACCCGGAACTTATCACAAACGCCTCTCGTAACGACTCAGCCGGCGGAGTTATCATAAAACTAAATCAGATCGGTACCGTCACCGAAACCCTGGAAGCGCTGGTCGCTACTTATCAAGGAAATATGGTGCCGATAGTGTCACATCGCTCCGGCGAGACCGAGGATGTTAGCATCGCTCACCTGGCATTCGGAACCGCCGCTCCCCTGGTCAAATTCGGCGCTCCGGCCCGCGGCGAACGCACCGCCAAATACAACGAACTGATAAGAATAGAAGAGGTGCTGAAAAACTCTCTTTCTGCTCCGGTCAGCATTTAACTGCCCGGATCATCCGCCGATCTGTGACCCGAACTCATTAACAGCCGAATCTGTATAACGTATGGCTCTGGAAGGAATATCATTACTGCTTCTTTCAGGTCTGATGGTAGCATATATCGCTTTATTACACAGCAGGGGTTTAATAGCGCACCGTTTAACCTCTCGGGATCGAACGGTATATACTCAAAAAATAAAACACCGCTACCCCTTTTTCGATACCGTCAAAGGACTGGCCATTATAGCAGTGGTCATTATTCACGCCCCGCTACTTATTGAACACTTCGGCTCGGAACTGCCGGAACATTTTTTACACTCAGGCGAATACATCAATCGGATAATGAGATTCGCCATCCCTTTCTTTTTCATAAGCTCCGGCGCCTTGCTGGAACTGCCCGACCTAGACGTCTCTTCCTTGAAAAGATTTTGGCTGCCTAAACTGAAACGAATCGGTATCCCTTACGCCCTTTTCTCTTTATTGGCCGTTACGCTCACCATGGAAGAAACAGGTACGGTGTTTCAAGGAATAAAGCGAACCGGGGAAGCGCTGTTAACCGGAAACGCATTGATACCCTACTGGTTCATTCCGGTCCTGTTTCAGCTCTACCTCATCTACCCGCTGATCTGGTACCTGATAGTAAAAAGAAAAACAGATATTTACAAACTGTTAGCCAGTTCTTTTGCTTTCTCGCTGATCAGTTACTTCCTTTTTTCTTCCTACTGGCATAACTGGCAGAGCCATATCGGCGATCTCACCTTTATGGGAAGCTTCCTTTTTTTGTTTGTCCTGGGAATAGCTCTAAGGCCGCTATTTTTTAGCGAAAGCCGAGCACGAGTTTGGCTCAAAAGTATCGATTTTCCTTATTTTTTCTTGGTGTTGATCTTGGCTTACATTGTTCTGTTTCCCGTCAATCCATTGCACGGCTTTTATAACGTTCGGCTTATCTACGGCCCCGTTCTTGCTCTGGGGCTATTTTATTTTTACCCCTATGTGGCTCAAATAAAACCACTGGAGAAAGGTTTGAGCTATTTGGGAAGAGAGAGTTTGTATATTTATTTGTTGCATTTTGGGATAATGACCGTTACGGCCGAGATCATCTTCCTCTCGCCCCTCCTGTCTGACCTCTCGCCTTATCTTCTATTTGCTGTTTTATTTTTCAGCGGCCTGTTCTTGAGCCAAGGCTTGGTTGTAATAGTCAGAAACATGGTTAACTCTTTTTTAAAGACCGTAATTACAAATTGAATTTACTCGATAAATGACAGCAGTTGTTGAATAGAGAGAAGAGCTTTTTTTAGGGAACTCAACCTAACTTCTGTTTCTTGAGCCGTCAGTTCACCCGCTCTCCGGTGTTGGATCAGAACACCGGTCAGACGGCCCAAGCGAGACACTTGCTCGCCAAGTGTTTGACGAACCCTTTCTTTCTTTTCCTCCGATATCTCAACTCCTTCGGGAGATTCTTGCTCGACCTCTACAATGTACTGATCAAATACAGCTACCAAATCTCGGTCTTGTTCGATCTCAAAAGTGTATTCTTGTTCTTCACTCACTATTCCAACTTCTTCCCATCCTACAAAATAGTAACCTTCAAAAGGAGTTGCTTTTACCGTCACCTCTCCTCCTTGAGCAAAAGTTCCCTCACCTTCCACTTCTCCCATTTTCTCGTCTTTAACTTCCAGGGTAACAGTATATACAGGTTCCGGAGAAGACGCCCCTCCCCCTCCGCCACCTCCGGTGCCA
The DNA here is from genome assembly GCA_964388095.1 of uncultured Candidatus Saccharibacteria bacterium. Taxonomy (GTDB): domain Bacteria; phylum Patescibacteriota; class Minisyncoccia; order Phycocordibacterales; family CSBR16-193; genus CAYLYL01. The sequence continues at coordinate 26,090 of CAYLYL010000001.1, forward strand.
CCGGAGACAGTATCAGGTTCAGAGTCAGTAGTAAAATTAAGTTTACTTCCTCTAATCGGATCTCCTTCCCATTCTATTCCCGTCCTAATTCTAAATTGATACGTAGCACCCTCTTCCAGTCCGCTTATTTCTTCTTTAAATTCTCCGGTTTCTTCAAAAGTTTCTTCGTCTGTTTCCTGCCAAACTTCCCCTTCTTGACGATACTCAAACCATACCTCTATTTCATCTTCCGCTCCCATATTTATAAGCTCGCCTTGCAAAATTGCTTCCTCGTGATTTACATTGGCCGCCTCTTTTGTTTCCACCTCAGGAAGTTCATAAGTGGTGAAAGTTTTTTCTTCGCCTCTATCTTTCTCCTCCTTTCCATTTTCCTCCCATTGCACCACCGCTCGGAAAGAATAAATTTCTCCTTTATCAAGTTCTTCTTTTGTCATTTCAAATTCTTCGCCTTCCTTTAATTTTTCCGGAACCTTTTTATCTGTTGCCTGCCAATTTCCCGGATCTTCCGATTCATATTCACGCCATTCAAAAAATACCTCCAGTTTATTTTTTTGTTTAATTTCAACAAATTCTCCTTTTAATTTTGCCGAAGTATACCGCGGTTTGGCCTCCGTTGTTTCTACGGTAGTTCTTTTAAAGTCTACAACAACCTCATCTTCAATACTTTCTTGATCGATCTTTCCGGTAACAGTAGCGGTACCTCTCTCGGTCGCGGAAGTAAGAGTAGCGCTGTAAGTGCCGTCGTTATGGTCAGTTACTGCGCTCAGACTGCCTTTGTCGGTTTTAAGAGTTACCTCATCCCCTCCTTCTTCCAATTCATTGCCAAATTCATCTTGAGCCTGAACGGTAATAGTTGAAGTTGAAGCGCCGTCGGCAGTAATTTCAAGAGGGTCGGCAGTTATAGTAGTTTTCTTTCCGCCGGCGTCTCCGGCTTCAATATCAAACTGATCAGAAACAGCGCTTTCTAACCCCTCAGAAATTGCTTCTAAAGTATAGCCCGTTTCCGCTTTATCTATCCAAAGGTCATCAAAGGTGGCTATTCCATCTTGAGCTTCTTGGGTTAAAGTACCGGAAAGTTCCGCATTCCCTGTAGTGGGATCATTTTCCACCCATATTTTAACTTCATTCGTGGCATCTCCTACCAAATTACCTTCTTGATCTTGTATTTCTACTTCAATTGCAGGCGTCATTACTTCCCCTGCTGTAGTGTCGGTAGGATGTTGGACAAAAAACAATTGGTCGGGATTTCCGGCCACAAAATCCACCGTGACCTCATCTTCAATACTTTCTTGATCGATCTTTCCGGTAACAGTAGCGGTACCTC
>CAYLYL010000001.1:27513-40671 GCA_964388095.1 uncultured Candidatus Saccharibacteria bacterium
TGGCATCTCCTACCAAATTACCTTCTTGATCTTGTATTTCTACTTCAATTGCAGGATCACCAATGAACTTGCCTGCCATGGAGGTAGTAGGATGCTTTTTAAAAGACAATTGCTCAGCTTCTAAAGATAAAACTGCCTGGTGAATATCTATGATCCCATATCCATACCTGGTATTTTTATCTTCTCCATCATCTAGAAAATCACCTACCTCGTCATAATAACTTATATTATTTTTTAAAAGATCATAGATATTATCTACAGTTAGATCAGGATCAAAATCAAGCAGGAGAGCGATCGCACCGGCAACATGAGGAGCAGCCATAGAAGTACCGTCCATTTCTGAATAGTTATTACCGGGAACCGCCGATTTTACCCCCACTCCCGGAGCAGAGAAATTAGGCTTAACATATTCCAAGGGTGTATCGTCGCGACTATCGTCCACCACACCTCCGCTACTAAAATCCGCTATTTTGTCTTCTTCATCGGAAGCGCCTATAGCTAAAGTTTCATAAATAGCCCCCGGACTTCCATACTTTCCCTCCCCGTCATTTCCCATTGCCCCTACAGGTACTATACCTGTATTGATCATTTTTTCTAATGGTTCTTCAAAATAGCCCTGGTATTCATCTACCCCAAAAGACATGTTGACCACATCAGCCATCTCCTTATCATTACCCCATGGGTCTTCATCATCCATCGCCCATTCCATACCGGCAATGATCTGAGCAAACGTGGCTTCTCCATCCGGCAAAACAAGTCCGTGCATCAACTTCGTCTCCGGAGCAACTCCGATATGAGTTCCGCCGGCATCCCCTCCTACCACTGTACCGGAAACGTGAGTGCCATGACCGTGAGTATCGTGTGGCTCGGAATCGTCTTTTGCGTTTCCTTCCTCATCAAATTCCACCCACCCTCCCGGATAAGTATCGTCTTCTTCATCTTCAGTGTACATTTTTCCCTCAAGATCGTCGTGTTCAATATCCACCCCCGTATCAAGTACCGCCACTTTTATATCAGAGGAACCCTTAAATCCCATATCCCAAACCTCCGGCACCCCTATTCGCTCCAAACCCCAAGTAAATTCATCATCGGACTGCATGGCGTCGGAATGGACGACAAAACTCCCTTTCAGGGGCGCGGGAATATTTATCTGAAAATTTTTATGGATTCTTTCCACTTCATCTCTCTGGGCTATTTTTTCTACATCCTGTACCTTCACTTCCGCCAATACGGCGTTGGTTATCCAAAAAGAGTTGATGATCTCTCCTTCAATTTCGCCCCTCTCAAAAGCATTTTGGATTCCCTCCTGTTTATTTTTGGCGCTCGTTTTTAAAGCTTCTACAGCCCCTTCTCTTCCTTTTTCCTCTCTTGCCCGGATTACCTCTCTTCCATCCGAAGGAGCTAACCTTATTACTACCTCCGCTGTACCTTTTTCTTTTTTCTCGATCTCTTCTCGCAGAGAATGAGAAACCACACCCCCTTCCGACCCTTGCGCGAGAACAACTCCTCCCGCCAGAGTCGACAAAAAAACAACCAAAAAGATAAAAAGAATAAACTTATTCCGAATTTTTTTTCTCATTAGCTGTAATTATATTATAAAAATCATAATTAGGAAATTTGCATTTTAATTATTTTTTGTTTCATTGTAACATTGAAAATTCTTTAGTATTTGAATTTCTCACTTTTTTGCAGAAACCGACCCTCTGCAGAACCTTCCATCCACATCCGGTCTGTTGTTAGAGCGGTCAAAAAAGGATATACTTACAGCAACTTGTTAAAATTCAGTATGTCTTTACTTCCCTACACCGAAAGCCGTTTGCTGCTGGAAAAATATGATCTGCCGATCGTTGCCACGCGCGTGGTAGAAAACCAACAGGAGCTGGAAGAAGCGCTGGTTGAACTCGGATTTCCGTTGGTAATGAAGATCGACTCCGAAGAAGTGGTCCACAAAACCGAACAAGGCGGAGTAAGAGTCGGTATTGGTGATCGGCAAGAGGCCGAAGAGGTCTTTCAGGAACTGAGCGAGCTGCACCCCCGAGTATTGCTGCAACAGCAGATAGAGGGCGAAGAGATAATTATCGGCGGAAAAAGAGATGAGGTATTCGGACCGGTAGTAATGGCCGGTTTGGGCGGAGTTCTGGTAGAGGTTTATAAAGATGTTGCCTTCCGCTTGGCTCCCCCGGAAAAAGAACAAGCCCGGCAAATGCTGGAAGAGCTCCGGGGCAAAAAACTATTGCAGGGTTATCGCGGCCGGCGGCCGGTAAACCAGGACGCCTTAGCGGAGCTGATCGTTAAAACCGGAGAACTTCTGCACCAAGAAACCCGGATTCAAGAGCTGGACTTCAATCCGGTGATCGCCGCCGAGGAGCTTTTGATATGTGATGTAAAAATAATGGTGTCACAGGAAAATTTAAATGAGTAATTATATGCAACAGTTTTTTGATCCTCAAACCGTAGCCGTTATCGGAGCCACCGACCGGCGGGGCTCGGTGGGGCGAGGTCTGATGGAAAATTTGCTTGAAAATTCCGATCGGCGGATCATCCCGGTAAACCCCAACCACGATGAAGTATTGAATGTTACCGCCTACCCCGATGTCGCCTCTATACCGGAAGAAGTGGATCTGGCCGTTATTGCCATACCGCAACAACTGGTCAAGAGCGCGATCGAGGACTGCGCCGGCAAAAAGGTAAAGGGGGTGATCATTATCTCGGCCGGCTTCGGCGAAACCGGCCCGGAAGGGAAAGAACAGGAACAAGAGATAAAAAAGATCCTGGACGATAATAACATTCCGTTTATCGGACCCAACTGCTTGGGTATTCTTCGTCCGGCCACCGGCTTGAACGCCTCCTTTGCTCCGGGTTCTGCCAAACCGGGCGGTATCGCCTTTATCTCCCAATCAGGAGCTTTTCTGGATTCCATAATAGACGGCAACCAACAGGAAAACTATGGCTTTTCCTTTTTGGTCTCTCCCGGCAATGCCGCCGGACTGCAACTGTCCGATTATATTAACTGGGCCGAACAAGACGCAGAAACCAAAGTGATAGCTTTATACATTGAAGGGCTGGAAAACGGCCGAGAATTTTATGAAACTATCAAGTCGACCACCAAACCGGTAGCTGTTCTCAAACCCGGCAAAAGCGAAACAGCCCGGAAAGCCATCTCCTCTCATACCGGTTCCTTGGCCGGCCAAGCACCTGTATTCTCGGCCGTCTTAAAGCAGGCCGGAGCCATTGAAGCTCACTCTATTCAGGAGTTGCTGGATATCAGTAAAGCACTGTCTTGGCAGCCGCGCTTTGACGACGGAATTGCTATTATAACCAACGGCGGCGGAGCCGGAGTTTTGGCCACCGACTACCTGGAAACAGCTAAACTGCCGGAACTGCGACCGGAAACTCTGAAGCAGATGACCGATAAAATGCACCCCGGTTATTCAGCCGCCAACCCTCTGGATATCGTGGGCGACGCTCTGCCGGAGAGGTATCAGGCGGCCCTGGAAGCGGTCTTGGGCCAGGACGATATTCAAGCGGTTGTAGTTATCCAGACCTTACAGATAATGACCGACCCGCAAGAAAATGCTAAAATTATTCTGCAAGCTGCCGAGAGATTCCGCAAACCCGTGGTAGCTTGTTTTATGGGCGCCGGCCCGTCCACCCAAGAGGCCGTTTCTTTACTGGAACGCGGCGGGATCCCCAACTACTCCGACCCGGCGCGCGCCGCCGGAGCGTTGCTTGCCTTAAGAAGAGGTTAGTTACGGGTGAGCAATTTCCTTATTTACAGCATTAACAATTATTAGTTAATTAATAGATATAAATATGGCTAAAATAATTTACGAAAAAGAAAAATGTATCAGTTGCGGTATGTGCGCCTCGGTCTGCCCCGACCATTGGCAGATGGGTTCTGACGGCAAAGCCGAACTTAAAGAAAGTACCGAGGAAGAGGAAAACAAATACACCAAAGAGGTTGAAGAAGCGGGATGCAACCAACAGGCAGCCGACGGTTGTCCGGTGCAGTGTATTCACGTAGAAGAATAACCGCAGCACTCACCTCTTAAGAAGTGGTATTCAAAGAATGAAGATTTAGCGGGCTGTAATAACACCAAGCCCGTTGTCGCGTAGTAAACAAAAATGATCAATCAGATACGGGATTAGGTTAATATATTTAAATAAGTATCAATTAAAAGTATAAGTTAATTATTATATGGATAACTTTCAGATCATAGTCGGCGGCGCAGCCGGTGAGGGTTCCAAAAAAGCCGGTCAGATACTGGCACGGTTATTTAACAGCCGCGGCTTTCGAGTTTTTGTGCATGAGGATTATCACTCCTTGATCCGGGGAGGTCATAACTTCTCTCAAATAACGGTCAACCGCGACCGACAGCAAAACGCCATTAGCGAGAAAATAGACTTTCTCCTGGCTTTAAACGAAGAAACTATTACCAAGCACCAACATAAATTAAAAGACGGCGGAATCCTGATCTACGACTCGGACTCTATCGAGGCCGAACTTCCCGAAGATAATGGTTTTGAGGTCCTGAAAGTGCCGGCCGCCAACATCATTGAAGAAGCCGAAGCAAGCAACCTAATGAAGAACACCGCCCTAATAGCGGCATTGGCCAAGTCCGTTGGAATGGACTGGGAGAAAACCAAGCAAGTACTGTCTCGTTTGCTGACCAAAGAAACCGACAAGAACCTGCAGGTAGCAGAGATCGCCTTCTCTCAAACAGAGCAATTAAAAGAACTTGCGGCCGAGGCGGGAGAACCGTTACCCGTTTTAACCGGCAACTCCGCCATTGCTGTTGGCGCCATCCGAGCCGGCCTGGAAAATTACATTGCCTACCCTATGACACCGGCTACCGGCGTTTTGACTTATCTGGTGAACGTTCCCGGTGTTAAAACCGCTCAACCGGAAAACGAGATCTCGGTCATCAACATGGCCATAGGATCGGCTTTTGCCGGACGCCGTACAATGATCGGTTCATCCGGTGGAGGGTTTGCCTTGATGAGCGAAAGCATCAGTTTACTGGCCCAGTCCGAAACCCCTATGCAGATAGTTCTCAGTCAGCGGATGGGACCGGCTACCGGAGTTCCGACTTATGTCGGTCAATGTGATCTGGATTTTGCACTCAATGTCGGACACGGCGATATGCAGAGATTGGTAACCGCCCCGGGCGACGGGGACGAGGCCTATTACCTCTCCGGTTGGGGGCTTAATATGGCCTGGAAATATCAACTACCGGTCATCTTGATGACCGATAAAGAACTGTCCGAGAACACCTACGTCTTGACCCGGGAGCAAGAAATTTACAAGGAAGAGCCGAACGAGGCCGAAAACACGGCCGATTATCTGCGCTATGACGGCGAGGACATCTCTCCCCTGCAATACCCCGGCGGCCAAGCGGTGGTCAAAGCCACCGGCTATGAACATACCCCGGGCGGCATCTCCGAAGAAGAGCCGGAGGGAATAGTGGCAATGCAAAACAAAAGACTGCGCAAATACGATAAGTTGAAAGAAGAATTAGAACAGTTGGAAACAGTAAAGAGCTACGGACAAGGTAAGGTAGCAGTAATATTCTGGGGCTCGGTTAAGGGCGCCATACTGGAAGCGGCACAGGATCTGCCGATAAAATTGGTGCAGCCGCTTGTTCTGCAACCTTTCCCGGAAAATCAAATGAAAGCCGCCCTGGAAGGAGCGGAAAAAGTGGTTTGTGTAGAACTTAACTCCACCGGCCAGTTGGCTCGAGTTTTGCGGGGCCACGGCATTGAAGTGAACGACAAAATATTAAAATACGACGCCCGTCCCTTTACTATAGAAGGACTGCGGGAACAATTACAAGCTCTGGTTAATTAATAAAAATTATGGAAAACATTATTCTACCCACCACTAATACCTGGTGTCCCGGCTGCGGCAACTTCGGGATACAGAACTCGCTCAAGGAAGCCATAGCCGAGGTTGGAAAAGAAAAAGTGGTAGTTATCTCCGGTATCGGCTGCCACGGCAAGATCTCTGACTATGTTAACACCAGCAGCATCTATACCCTGCACGGTCGTACCGTTCCGACCGGCACCGGCGTGAAAATGAGCAACCCGGAACTGCTGCCCATTTGTATGGGAGGAGACGGCGATATGTATGACGAAGGCATCTCACACCTTGTTCATGCCGCCAAAAGAAACTCTAACATCACCGTCCTGGTACATGATAACCGCACCTTTGCTCTGACGGTCAATCAACCCACCTCCACCAGTCCGCAAGGCTATCAAGGCACCACCAGCCCGGAAGGTAGTGTTGAGTACACCATTAACCCGGTAGACTTAATGCTCTCGGCCGGAGCCACTTATGTAGCGCGCGGCTTCTCCGGACAACCCCAACAATTGACCCGACTAATAACCGAAGGAATAGCTCATCCCGGCTTTTCGTTCATTGAGATCCTTCAGCCCTGCGTGGTGTGGTACAACACTTTTGCCGCCTACAACGAAGCTGTTTATGAAATGGAAAACCAAGAACTTGAACTGCAAGAGGCCCGAAATAAGGCGGTGGAATGGGACTACCAAAGTGAAGGCCCGATAGCAACCGGTCTTTTCTATCGCGAGCATAAACCAACCTACGAAGAAAGTTTGCCGGGCAACTTCCCGGTCGATGTTGAGGCCCTGCTGGAGAAAAGCAAGTAGGGATCATCTCAAAAACCAAAGACCAAGCCTCGGCATAATATTGTCGAGGTTTGGTTTTTATTTAATATATATTTAGCGAAGAAAAAGAAACCCACAGAGGCCTGGCCTCTGGGATTGACAGAGTAAACTCACAGAGGCCTGGCCTCTGGAATTAAAACCACGGTAACCTAATTATGAACTATCGCTATTTGCCTGATAAAGAAAGATCTGCTATTATCAAGTTACTGGCCATGACGCTGCTGACTCAGCCGAGCCGAGGGCAGAAATCCGCATCTGTTTGAAAACGGCGGAGAGTAGATCCCTCCGGGTTAAGCCCGTAACAGCTTCAAGCCGTTTAAAAGCGGCCAGAGACCGAACTGATAACAGTATCAGATCGGTAAAGCAAGGTGGTACCGCGACCTGATCGCCCTTGCCCGAGTAAAGATCAGACCTCTTACGGTCTTTACTCGGGTCAGGGCGATTTTTTAGTTTAGTAATTTAACAGCTAATAAGCACATATGTCACAACGTATCTATATCAAAAATTTACGTCAACACACCGGCCAACAGGTAACTATTGCCGGCTGGGTTCACATTCGCCGCGACCAAGGGAAAATGATCTTTCTGGAGATGCGGGATGCTACCGGTTTCATTCAAGGAGTTATTCTGCCCGGCGCCTCCGAGGCCATTCAAACAGCCAAAGAAGTGCGGCCGGAATGGGTGCTTCGCCTGTCCGGACAGGTAAATAAGCGGCCGGAAAAGAACATTAACCCCGAAGCCGATAACGGCGATATTGAACTGGAGATCCAAAAAGTGGAAGTTTTGAATCAGGCCGATACTCCCCCGTTCGAGATCACCGAGGATACCGGTGCAGTCAAGGAAGAAACCCGGATGAAACACCGCTATCTGGATCTAAGAACCCAAAGAATGGCCGAAAACATTAGAATGAGAGACCAAGTGATCAGCTTTTTCCGGGAATTCTTCCACCGGCATGATTTCGTGGAAATAGAAACCCCCCTGATGATCAAAGATACTCCAGAAGGTTCGCGCGAATATGTGGTTCCCTCGCGCCAAGAACCCGGTCGATTTTACGCCCTACCCCAATCACCCCAGCAACTGAAACAGTTATGTATGACGGCCGGTTTTGAGCGCTATTTCCAGATCGCCCGCTGTATGCGCGATGAAGACACCCGGGGCGATCGTCAACCGGAATTCACCCAGCTGGACTACGAGATGTCCTTTGTGGAACAGGAAGATATTCTTCAGCTCACCGAAACAATGTTTTTGGAAATGGTGGAAACCCTCTACCCGAATAAAAAACTGACCTTCAAACCGTTTCACCGCATGACCTATCAAGAGGCCATGGATAAATACCAAAGCGACAAACCGGACCTGAGAGAAAACCCCGACGATCCCGATGAGCTGGCCTTTGCCTGGATAGTCGATTTTCCGATGTTTGAACAAAATGACGACGGGGAAATCGAAGCCGCTCATCATCCCTTCTGCTCGGTCCGACCTGAAGACAAAGAGAAATTCATGGCCGGAAAAGACCTTTTCTCTATTCGGGCCAATTCTTACGACTTAATACTTAACGGTTACGAACTGTCATCCGGCAGTATCCGAATCCACGATCAGGCCGAACAACGCCAGGTCTTTAACCTGCTGGGTATTAGTCCCGAGGAACAGGAAGTCCGTTTCGGCCATATGCTGGAGGCCTTCCGTTACGGCACTCCCCCGCACGGCGGATTTGCTCCCGGCATTGACCGAATAATGATGATCCTGCAGAATGAACCCAGTATTAGAGAGGTGATCGCCTTCCCCAAGACCGGCGAGGGTCGCGACCTGCTCCTTAACGCTCCCTCCGAGCTCAATGCAGAACGGCTAAAAGAACTGGGGTTGAAAGTTAGTAGAGATTAATAAAAGAACCAACAGAAAGAGGCAAAAAACCCTCCTCTTGCAAGAGGAGGGTAGTTTTTGCAAAGTGGTAATAAAATACAATTTAGTCTTGAACCGACTTCTCGATATTTTTCCGACGATATTCCCGAACATGCTTAACAAAAGCCAGTAGTTGCAACAGCGGTACGGTTACGATCATGGCCACATAGACCAAGTGGATAAATTCCATAGAGTCAAAAAAGTAGCTTATTGATTCACGCAAAGTGTGACTCTCGAAAGCTCCGTCTTCAACAAAAGACCTCAGAAACGGCCGTCGTAATCCGCGATCAAAAATATGAACCACCGACAGCCACCAGATAACATAAGTAAAATGGTTCTGCAGCCACTTCCAAGCCTCAGTCCCAAGATAATTTATAGCCCCCCGAAAGGAAATGGCAGCCAAAATAATAGCCATTAAAGTAGCCACCAACGCGCCAAAAGCCCAGGGGCTCATGCCGAGAATATAATCCATCATTCCGTCTCGGGAGTACATTACATAGAGCGTATGAGCCACCGCCCAAACTGCGAACCAGATCCCGAGCTCGGCCCGCCAGCTCCAGGGAAAATCGCCCCACCTTTGATACATCGAGGGCATTAACTTCATTATCGGTCCGATGATCATTACCAAAAATAAAAGAACGGTCGGAATACCGCCCAACAAACGGCTAATACTGGCATCCCAAAACCACCACGAGATCAGAGCCACCAAAATGGTCAATCCGCCGATCACCAAATGATGACTCAGTTTGTTCTGTGCATCGATCATAATTATTCAATTTATACTTAAAACTATTAATACAAACTTAACCTGAGATCTTTAACGAAAAGTGATGTCTGTAAAAAATCAACCGACCCTCAACAGACCGGCCCTCAGGCCATTATTATTTTACCATAATTAACCTGCTTCTGAAGCTTGTTTTGTGGTTACTTGTGGACAACTAAAACTTTTAAAGTAAAATAGAATTCCTAAAAAGCCCCGAAGAACATCAAATGATCGCGGGCTGCTTGTGACATCCGCTCCTTAGACCACGGCGGGTCCCAGACCAACTCTACCTCTACCGAGCGCTCCTCCCCCGCTTGAGCCGCTCCTTTAACATCGCGTATTAACTTATCCCCGTAGGGACAGCCGGGTGAGGTCAGGGTCATTTTAATTACCACCCGGTCTTCTTCCGGCCGGATCTCATATATCAAACCCAAGTCCACCACATTAACCCCGATCTCCGGATCAATTACCTGCTGTCTGACTCTTTCTTGTATCTGTTCTTTTTGATTCATTGATGTTTTTGATCATTCATCTGACGCAGTACCTCCAAAGGTAGTAACACGCATTTGGCCCGAGCCGGACCGGTTCGAAACCCCAGTAGATCAAAGACCTGTTCAGCATCCAACTTACCAAGCGCATCTATTTTTTTACCTTTTAGGTATTCACTTAAAATTGATGCCGAGGCAATACTCAAAGCACAACCTTCGCCGGTAAAAGAGATCTCGGATATTACTCCGTCACCGTCCAACTTAAACTGCCAGGTCTGACGGTCGCCACACATTGGATTGGACTCCGAACCTTCGCGATCTACCTGCTTGAGACGACCATAATTGTTGGGATAATGGTAATGATCCAATATTTCTTCACGATACAGATCGGTCATAGTAAGTTAAATATATTTTACACCCGCAAAGTTTTTTTCACCTCTTTCAATACCTCTATCAGACGATCAACATCCGCGCTTTGATTATAAACCCCGAAACTTATCCGGCAGCTGGCAGTTATTCCCCATTCCCGATGCAAAGGTTCGGCGCAGTGGTGACCGGCCCGCAAACAAACCCCCCGCTCCCCGGCCAAATGAGCAACATCGTGAGGATGAGCACCGGGTAGAGTAAAAGATACCACCGGCCCCCGTTTTATATTAACCGGCGGACCCCAAACACGAACACCTAAAGCAAACAACTCTTGTAACGCGTATTCGGTGAGCTCCTCCTCCCAAAGAGCTATCTTTTCTCGACCCCACCGTTCGATCAATTCGGTCGCCCGGGCCAAGGCCGCCGCTTCAGCCAGCGGCGGCGTGCCGGCCTCAAATTTATAAGGTGACTCGCTCCAGCGGCTTTTACTTAAAGTAACCTCTCTGATCATTCCTCCCCCGAAAAAACACGGCTCGGTGGCCTGCAACACCTCTTCTCTGCCATAGAGCACCCCCACTCCGGTCGGACCATACATCTTATGACCGGAAAAAACCAGCCAATCAGCACCCAGATCCTGAACATCTATCGACAGATGAGCCACGCTTTGAGCGGCATCCACCAACACCCGGGCGCCGGCCGCCTGAGCGGCCCGGGTTAGTTGTTTAACCGGCAGAATAGTTCCCGCCGCATTGGAAATATGGGCCAGGGCCACCAACTTGGTACGCTCCGACAGTAAAGATCGCAGGTTTTCTACATCAATAAATCCTTTTTCATCGGGTCGGACCGTCTTTAATGTAGCCCCTTTACGCCCGGCCAACTGTTGCCAGGGCACCAGATTGGAATGATGCTCCAAAACCGTCACCACTATCTCGTCACCGGATTCAATGTGGGTTTCGCCCCAAGATAAGGCCACCATATTAACCGCTTCAGTGGTTCCTTTGGTAAATATCACTTCCCGACTAAAGCGAGCGTTAAGAAAGCGAGCTATTTGTGATCGGGCTCCCTCAAAGGCCTCGGTGGCTTTTTCGCTCAACGGATAAAGTCCGCGATGAATGTTGCTGTTCAAATGTCCATAAAACCGCCCCAGCTCTTTCAGAACTTCCCGCGGCTTATGAGATGTCGCGGCAGTATCAAGATAGACCAATCCCTCCCCCGATCGTTCCAACAAGGGAAACTGTTGCCGAATGTCTTTCGGCGGAAACTGTGGATCGTTATTTATCATGGTCTGGTCGAAAATTTCGCTGTAAAAATTCCTCGGCTCGCACCTTTTCTTCATCTTCCAAATACTTGAGCGAATCAGCTGCAAAACCGTAAACCAAAAGCCGCTCGGCCTGCTTTCTGCTCCAACCCCGTGATCGCAGATAAAACAGGTCTTCTTTCTCCAAACCGCTAATAGTGGCACTGTGAGATGCTTGCACTCGACTATCCTCCACCTCCAACGAGGGAGAGGTGTTCACCCGAGCCCGGTCGGATAAGAGCAATACCTGATGCCCAAAACCGCCATCGGTCAGCACCGCACCGGGGTTAACCCTCACCAAACCGTCCACCTGCGTTTCGGCATCACCTTCCAGGATCGACTTGACCACCACCCGGCTCCCGGTCTCCTCGCCGCGATGATCAATATCTATAATTATTCGGGAACTGCCGGATTCAGCCATATTAAAACCCAAAACCACTACTTCCGCCCCCTTTCCTTCCAATAAAAATCTTAAACGACTGTTGGTTGAAGAGTTTGTCGTGAAAATAAAGTTCAGCCGTTCACCGTCGGCTAATTTTAACTCTTCCTGCTCCGAGAGCGAGTTGCGATAGATAGTTTTAATATCAGACATTTGATCTATTTGCTGTTAGTTTATCAAAATAAGTTCTTTTATTCTACCTGCCCTCTTAGTGGTTCCAAAACTTTCACAGAGGCCTGGCCTCTGGGATTATTGTTCGAAAGTTAGATCAAACAAAATTGGTTCTTTTTCTTTCTCTATTACCTTTTCTCGACCAAGAATCATATCACGACAAATTTTTTTGAAGGTTCTCGGGTTCCCGATCAGTTTTTCAACCGCTTCAGGATCAATAACCGTAGGTTTTTGTCGCCCGGCATGAACCCCTAAGCTGGAATAAGGATAGTTTATCGCCCATTCCCAAGCCTCATTGAAATTTTCTATACACCAATCATAACCTTTGGGGTGCATTTCAAAAGTATTTTTACAAGTAACATAAGGGATTACCCAGCGTAGATATTCATCTTGATCAATTAATTTGGCATTATATGGCCCTTGAAAAAAACTGCCTGTTTCCTGATATTTATAATTATAATGACTGGCTTTACTGGTACCTGTTTTATGCATAAACCGAGAGATACCTCGGTCTTCAATTTCCCAAGCTATAATATGATCGTGATTATAATTTAAAGTAAAAGCAACCAAAGAACATAGTAATTCTTGCGGAGGCCACTCTTTAGGCCAATCAAAAATATTTAAATCGCCCGACTCGATCATTTCCTCAATTTCCCTAATGGTTTTATAGTTGGCATTGGCATCATTCAGATAACGCAGTTCTAACAGATGACGGATCTTGTCTCCTTCGGATGGCGCTATTGGCATCCCCCGAACCACCCGCCGAGTCAAATGCACAATACTATTAATACCCCAGGTTACTTTTCTCATAAATTTTAATTTAATTTCACAGAGGCCTGGCCTCTGGAAACTGGCCTCTGGAAACTCAACTCTCACAGAGGCCTGGCCTCTGTGAATTTGAGAATGTTACCCTACCGATCCTTCCATCTCCATTCTGATCAGGCGGTTAAGCTCTACTGCATACTCCATCGGTAGTTCCTTGACCACCGGCTCCAAAAAGCCGTTCACCAGCAAGGTCTTGGCCTCGACTTCGGGAATGCCCCGGCTCTGTAAAT
>CAYLYL010000002.1:0-1222 GCA_964388095.1 uncultured Candidatus Saccharibacteria bacterium
CAGCTGAACGATCGCTGTCCATTAATTTAAAGAGAGTGGGAACTGATCCGATGTCGAACTGCGCTAAGATTCAAAACTCGATCACCCGCTCCCAGCGGATGATCTCCGGTACCGGATCAAAACGATCTACCTCGATCAGTAATTTCTGCTCCACTTGGTCGGTATAACCAACAACCTCGACCCGCCCGCCTTGACCTTCAACAGTGAACAGCTCGAACTCACAACCGCCCTCGGCAAAAGAAATACTGTCTTTGCTTTCCCCGCCCTCGAGATCACGTCCGTGCCACAGCGCTTCTTCGGCACAGGCCAGAGCATAGGCGCGAGCGGCATGATCGTCCGATAAATGATCAACCGAGGTCAAATTCATACCGGAAACCGCCGCCAAATAAGCAGCCAAAATACTTACCAATCCCGAAACCACCAAAGCCAAAAGTAAAATAATATACCCCCCTTGCGAGTTATCAGCAGCAGCAGCTGTTGTTGTTGTTGAGATCGTTGGTTTAGTCATGGTAATTATTCAAATGAGCTGATCCGCTAAAAGTTCGAGTGATCCGGCCGCCGGATAACCTCTCAACCGATAACCGCAGTTGCCAACGAATAACATCGGTATCAGCGGAAGGAGAAAGGTTAGTGAAGTTAAGTTCCTCTACCTGCACCCGAGGAGAAGACAAAGCTGCTGGCTGCTCATTATTTTCTCTAATAAAAAAAACATTGTCTTCCGAATACAGCTCGGTAGGATCCCGTTCCGCCTCCGGCATTGCAAGCAAGATATCGTCGGATCGCTCCCCGGCCTCCAGTGAAACCGCTGTAGCTTGACGGATCTGGGTACCAATTCGCGCATTAAGGATCCGGCCCTCAGTCTCTACCCGCCGTAATTCTTCCGCCAGCGAATAACCGACATAAAGCTGATCAATTATCGCCATAACAGTCAAGGAAAGCAGTGAAAAGATGGTGATATATAATACCAGCTCTATTAAAGTAGCGCCTCTGTTAACAGGTCTTGGGGACATAATTAATTACTTTGTTGATTAAAATGGTTGGGTAAAATAACAGCCGGATCACTGTTATACAGCCGTCTTGAAATTAGTCATTTCCCAGATAATACTCATGCTCCGCCCAGCGGATCTCGGCCCGGTCATTGTCCTGCTGGGGATGTGATCTAGCATTCATCAGATAACGAACCGTAACCTCGTCCTGTTCGCTTACATCGTAACTTCCCTGC
>CAYLYL010000002.1:1322-34506 GCA_964388095.1 uncultured Candidatus Saccharibacteria bacterium
TAGTAGACAACTTCATCGTCGCCGTCGGAAACTCCCCCGCTGTCGTCGCGATAGATAACCGAATCTATAGTTGCGATGAAATGAGCCCGAGCCAGCTTATCTTCAGTAACATTTTGGAACCGGTAACTGTCTTCCTCGCCTGAAGCATCCCCGGACCAATGACTGAACTCATAACCGCTGTCCGGATCGGCTTCAATAATATCGGAATCCTCGCCGTGAGCCACCACTTGCAGGTCCGGAACGACCGAACCTTCCCCTTCTTCCACTTCGACCTGCACCAAGTAATGTTCTTCGTCAACAAAACAACAACAAACACCGGACGGTTTCGGTCGATGCTCGTGTTCCGCCCAGCGGATCTCGGCCCGATCGTTACCAAACACCGGATGTGATTTGGCATCCATCAGATAACGAACCGTAACCTCGTCCTGTTCGCTTACATCGTAACTTCCCTGCCACTCATTCTCTCCTACGGCGGTATCGCTATGCACTACCTCATCTTCCACTTCCACTCTTACCTCCTGGTTGCCGTGATGACCTTCCTCCAGATAATAAGAGTAAGCAAGATGCATTTCATCCAGTCCCGAGACATTGGCGGTCTGCTCGTAGTAGACAACTTCATCGTCGCCGTCGGAAACTCCCCCGCTGTCGTCGCGATAGACCTCGACCTGCCGGCAATACTCATCACCGCCATCTTCCCAAATTTCACCATGCTCTTGACATTCCTCCGGTGCTGTCCTACAGGTACCACCCGAATACCCTAACTCGCGGCAATGTACTTCACAGGCGGGTTCCGCCGCCCGACGCCAATCAGTAAGACGGGACACCAAACTTACAGACGGACGACCTTCATCGGTCGGTTCACACTCAACTTCCACCCGGCGAGAGTTCTCGCCAAGTTCCGCTATATTAACCCGGCGGATAAAACCTTCTTGCTCGACCGGTTCATCGACCAAAACCCACTCGCCGTCCTCGGTCTGCAGACCATATTCACCGGCTTGTAATTGATCGAAGTCATCATCACGTATGGCCCGAACCGCCTCCAAACCTTCCTCGGCCGAACTCAAAGCTTGATGATGCTCACCACTACGAAGCACTCCGTCCAATACAGGATTAATAAGGTCGATCACCACCACCGCCAATAAACTCAAAAGCGTGGTAGCCAATACCGCTTCTACCAAAATTATTCCGGCCGATCTTCTATCGTTTGATTGCTTTTTATTCAACATAAGAAACACCTTTTTCGTTTACCGTAATAGTACTTTCCCGGTCCCGAGAAAGATCAAGCTGAAAGGTGGTAGCTTGATCCGGCTCACCGTAAAAATGGCGAAAAACCACTTCCACTTCTTCTTCCACTATATTATCCGGGACCCCTAATAAAGTATCCAGATGTTGTTGCCGCTCGGCAAAACTTTCCCCCTGAAACAAAACCGATTGTTCCGGCGAAATATACACTCCCCAATCACCTCGCTCCGCTCCGTATAGCGAGCGAGAGCGCGCTTCCTGTAATGCCGTCATTACCGTATCCTCGGCTCGATTAAAACTAAAACGATAGTACATATTTACCGAAACCGGAACCGTAATACCGACGATCAAAGTAAGAAGCGCCAAGGTTAAAATTATCTCAACAAAGGTAAAACCTTCCCGGCCAAAAGCGCTCTCGTTTGGTATTGTTCGTTTTGCCAAATAATATCTCGATTTTCCCTTTTTCGCCCTCATCATAACTTTTTATTGGATTCAACTCCTTACCGGCAACCATCATCAACCGATATCATCAACTATCCCGCTAGCTAAGAACTGTGGTATAGGATCAACACCCACACTCCGGTCCGTCTGCACATCCCCTACCATGTCATAGATAGGTAGAATTATCGCGGCCGCCAAAAAAACCACTATCACCCAAACCACTATCAAAAGTATCGGTTCCAGGATCACGCTCAAATTCTTACTCATTATCTCCACCTTTTCCTCATAAGCTTGATGAATATTTTCCAAAGTTTCCGGCAAACGACCGGAACGCTCGCCGCCGCTTATCAACCCCTGAACAGTGTATGGTATCAAAAAACCGGTCCGAGCATAGTTGGTAAAGACGCGCTGAATAGGATCACCTTGCTCCAGTCTGTCAGCCAAATGTCGATAAAATCTTTGATACATTCGGTATGAAGTGGCCTTCTCTAAAGACCGCAACGCTTCTACACTGGAAATACCGGCATTCATCAGCGTACTCCACAAATAACCCATCCGAGCCACCTCCACCATCCTTATCAAACTGCGGAATAAAGGCGTGTGCATCATTATCCACTGCCCGATCACCTTAGTTGGTGAAATAATGAAGATCAGTGCCAACAAGACCGATGCAATTATCAAAAAAGCGGGAACAAACCACCAACCATGACTGCCCAAAAAATCACCCAAAGCTATAACCCATTGGGTCATCATAGGCAGATCAGCACCTAAACCGGCAAAAGCATTCGACAACTGAGGCAAAATAAACCATGATACGCCCCCGGCAATGATCAAAGTTATCCCTAAAATAAAAACCGGGTAGATCATTGCCGCCTGGATCTTGGACCGGAAATTGCGCTGCTTTCGTTGTTGTTGCGAAACAATGCGCAAATTCTCGGGCAATTGACCGGACTCTTCACCCAAACGGATCAATGATACGCTGTAAGTTGGGAACATTTTGGTCTGCTCGATCCCTTCCCACAACGGCCTTCCTTGGCTAACATATTCCTCTAATTTTTCAACCGCCTCTTTTAAACGCCGGCCGCGCAGATCTTTACCAAGAGTGGATAATGCTTCCTTTACTCCGGTACCGGCCTCTAAAAGCAAAGTTAGATTTTCTATAAAAGCATCTTTTTCTTTTTCCATAGCTATCAACTTAGTTAAACTCAGGAGACCAATACTACCCGATGCACTTCCTCTAAAGTGGTCTCACCGCGTTGAGCTTTGCCTATTCCGTTATCATACATAAATTCAGTATTTTCCGCTCGTGCCAACTCCAAGATCTCTTCTTTGGACGGCGATTTTATTATCAATCTCCTCATTTCAGGAGTTATCTGGATCATCTCAAAAAGCGCACTTCTACCGCGATATCCGGTGAATCCACAGGATTCACATCCCTTGCCCTGATACAAACGTACCGGGTCTTGATTGAAATAATTAACCGCTTCCGGATAAGACCTTCTGATCTCATCAAGTGATACATCTATGCTATGACGACAATTACTGCACAAAGTTCTAACTAAGCGCTGAGCTATTATCACCTCCAGAGTAGATGCCAACAGGAACGGTTCCGCCCCCATATCGATCAATCGCGGGACACCGGTGGCGGCGTCATTGGCGTGAAAAGTGGAAAGCAACAAATGGCCGGTCAAGGCGGCATTAACCGCTATTTGGTTGGTCTCCTGATCCCTGATCTCTCCCACTAAAATAATGTCAGGGTCCTGGCGCACAATAGAACGCAAACCCTTAGCGAAAGTGATATCTTTGCTTTCATTTACCTGGATCTGATTGATGCCTTTGATGTGATATTCTACCGGATCCTCAATAGTGGTAATGTTAACCAAACTGGTATTCAACAACTTCATTACCGCATAGAGAGTAGTGGTTTTTCCCGAACCGGTCGGACCGGCCACCAGTATCATTCCGAAGGGCTTGCGTGCCGCTTGATTCAGGATCTTTTCTTGGTTTTCGGTCAAACCCAACCCGGCAAAAGTAAGCTCCTTAATATATTGAGCCAAAAGACGCATACATACTTTTTCCCCGCCCAAAGTGGGAGCGATGGAAAGCCGAACATCTATCTCCTCCGACCCGCAACTATACCGAAAAGCTCCGTCCTGCATCTTTTGATGGGTATCGATCCTGATATGAGCGTTCACCTTAATACGGTTGACTACCCGAGGGTAAAGAGTGTCTGGAATTTCGGCCACTTCATTCATTACTCCATCTTTCCGAAAACGCACTCGCACTCCCGCACCCGTCTCTTCAGGCGGTTCAAAATGAACATCGGAAACCTTTTGCTCATAGGCCTCTTCCAGGATCTCCTCCAGGATCTCGGAGGCCTCGGGATCCTCCTTGTTCAATATCTCCTTCAGTCGCTCCGGTAACGGCGCCCGGTAACTACGAAGAGCGTCGGTTACTTCCTCCGGCAGCGAATAACAAACTGTTATCTCTTGGTCAAAATATTTGCTTAGCGCTTTTTTGATCTTCTTGCGGTTCTTTCTAACAGGAATATCAGTTGTTACCAGCACTTTATCGGACTCCTCCCGACAAAATATAACCCGGTATTTTTGAGCCACCTCTTGAGGGATCTTGGCGGTATAATCAGACGAAGGAGGGTTGTAGTTTAGATTGATATAGGGAAGTTTAAAAAACTCACCCACCGCCTGACCAAAAATATCACGATTTATTAATCCCTGTTCGCTTAAATAAGAAAACAGCGGAACTCCTTGTTCTTCCGATTCTTCTTTGGCCTGCTCAAACTCTTCTTCGGTTAAATAACCTTGAGTTACCAGTATCTCTTTGATATCCCTAATGTCCTCCGGTGAAAGGTTCTCTTGAAAAATAGAAGCCATAGACTCAAGTAACTGAATTGATGTATTCGATCACTTCATTAATGGAAATATCCGATTTTACCAGGAATTTTTCAGCCCCCAATTCCCGAGCTTTGCGGCGATCTTCTTCCTGGCTGAGATTGGAAAGAACAAATATCCTAGCATTGAGGTCCATTTTGTTTAGCTCTTCCAAGAAAGCAAAACCGTCCATATAAGGCATCATTACATCCAAAAGTATCACATCAAACGGCGATTGCTTTACTTTTTCCAACCCTTCGTGACCGTCGTGAGCCATTTCAACTTCATAACCACATTTACGAAGCTTGGTGGTCATAGCACGAGCCATAGGTTTCTCGTCTTCAACCACCAGTATCCTGGTAGTGCCGGAATTAAATTCCTCGTTATCCATAGTCAGTTAATTATATCATAACCGACAGTTGAAACAATACACAAAATAAACTGAAATACCCGATACAGCAGATCCTCCGGCTTCTCCCCTCCCTCAGAGGCCTGGCCTCTGGGTTTCTAGTTTTTTACAGAGGCCTGGCCTCTGGGATTTACGATACTTTGAGGAAATAGATCATTTGACGATCTCGGTTTCAAACTCCGGGAAGTAATGATTAACATCTTCCACGTCAAAACTGCGCATTATGGAATCACGCGACTCTCTGGCAAGCAGAAACTGAAATACCCGATACAGCAGATCCTCCGGCATCTCCTCCTCGCCGGCCAGCCGACCATAAGTATCGCGGGTTAAAGAAACCGAGTGTAATGTACTCTGATTGCCGTCCGTTACCTCCACCCTTAACACCCAACCGTCACGATCTTCGGCGGAAATATCTATTTTTACCTGTTCCTTCATAGTAAAATAAATTTACTGATAATAAATGAAGTTCTGTTAAAGCAGTTTGCTTGCTATAACTTCACGATATTTAGCGTACAAGAATGATATCATTAAAGCCAAAATTCCCAAACCAATACTGGAAATAATGCGATATATTTCACTTAATCCCCACAGGTCGAAAAAAACTTTCCCGGCAACGATCAACAGCAACACCACTCCCCCGATACGCACAGCTTTATGCTTCAGCCAAAATCCGCCCAATACCAACCCCAAAGCGTAGAAACCCCACCAAATATTGATGGACAAGGAGCAAAAAGCTTTACCAGACAGTATTTACTCGGAATTGTGAGGTAATGAACTACCCCAGACTTTCACCTGATATTTATGCAGAATAAAAAAAATATCCGAAACTTTGCACTCGAAGAAACTATCAGGCTATTTTCACCGCTCCGAAATGTTTTTTTCCGCGCCCCAAAAGGACCAGGGTTTGTTTGATAACATCACCCGGTCCTACCCGGTATTTTTCGGCACTAACCGGTATATGATCAACGGTAATAGAACCGCTGGAAATGAACTCCCGAGCCTCCCGTTTGGAACCGGCCAAGCCAACCTCTACCAAAAGATCAACCAGCGGCAGACCTTCTTGCAGTTCGGATTTGCTCTTATTTACGGTCGGTATCTCCTCGGCTATATCCTTTAACTGCCGAGGACGCAACTCGGACAGTTTACCGTCACCGAACAATGCCGCCGACACTTCGGCTACCGAACGGGTTTTCTCCTCGCCGTGGATCATGGAAGTAACTTCGGTGGCCAATGTTTTCTGCGCCGGCCGATCCTGAGGAGTTTTTTGCTGCTCCTTTTCCAGCTCGGCGATCCGCTCCAGCGGCAGAAAAGTATAATACTTGAGATAATCAATTACCCCCCGATCATCGGTGTTGAGCCAGAACTGATAAAACTGATAAGGTGAGGTTTTCTTGGGGTCCAGCCATACCGCCCCTCCTTCGCTCTTGCCGAATTTTTTCCCGGTTGCTTGATTGATGATCAAAGGCACTGTGAAACCGTAAACCTGCTCTCCGGTCTTGCGGCGAATAAAGTCCACTCCGGCCGAAACATTACCCCACTGATCAGCGCCCCCGATCTGAAGATCCACTCCATGATTTTGATACAGATGATAAAAGTCATAGGACTGGATCAGAGGATAACTGAATTCGGTATAAGAAATACCCTGATCGGACTCCAGGCGATTTTTAATAAATTCTTTTTGAAGCAAAGAATTAACGGTAAAATGCTTGCCTACCTCGCGCAAATAATCGGTCATTTTTAGCTTTTTGAGCCAATCCCGATTGTTGACCACCGGAAAATCACGCTCATCAAAAAGCGACTTGATCTGCTTTATCAATCGGCGGGCATTCTGCTTGACCTCCTCTTCCTCCGCCAGCGGTCGTTCTTCGTTTTTTCCGGAGGGGTCGCCAATAACGGCGGTACCGCCGCCCACCAGTACGGTAACTTTATGTCCATAGCGCATAAAATGCCGAGCCGTTATCAACGGAACTATGTGTCCGATATGTAAAGAATCCCCGGTAGGATCTACACCGACATAAAGATGACGTTTACTTTGAGTGATCTCCGACAGATCGGAAACGCTCATCTGTGCCACCAAACCGCGGGCTGTTAATTCTTCTTTTAGATCCATAATGAATTTATTACTAACAAATACTGCACCAACTTCCTTTATTAACACCTGTAACTATAGTAAAGTAAAAAACAGTTCCACATCACTCTTCAAACCGCTCAACAAGCGGACCTCGGCAATCAACTTCCTCCCCCGCCTCCAATGCCTGTAAGGTAAAAACAAGTTCCTGTCGATAATTAATAGAATTATCCAGCACACATTCCATACTTTCCCCTTCCCATTCCGGTGTAACAGAAGCTTCTTCGACCAGCAATTCAACCCGGCAATCAGCATCCCCCCATCCACGAACCGTTAGCTGAACTTGATCAAAATTAGCCCCCATCTGATCGGTATACCGAGCCGCGGCACATTCAGCAAAATGCTCTTGAAAACATTGCTCATTATCGCAGTTTACCACAGCTCCTTCACCGTCTTGACCTCGCCCCAACAAAAAATAACCAACCACAGCCAATAACAATATTACAACCACTAAGAAAAAACGCTTCATATTTTCTATATTTTAAAGTATAACAAATTTTCCCTAACAACCAAATCAACCATAATTACATCAACCCGATCCGACATCTACTCAGATACTGTCACTGTAAGAAACAGCCGGGTCACGAACTTGAGCGCGGAGCCGGGCCACGATAGCTCCCGCAAATAAAATAAAGAATAGAAAATACACCCATAACATCAATACCATGATGGAAGTTAAAGCATCATAGATCGACAGAGTGACTGAATAGGAAGCATAAACCGATATCAGCATATTAAGTGCCATCAGACACAACCCGGCGCCGGCGGCGCCTTGCAGCATACTGCTGTTATCCAGTTTACCCATCGACATAAAGCGGTAAATAAGAAAGAATACTCCGGTAAAAACCACCCACCAAACACCGGCATTGACGATCTCCAAACCAAAACCCGATATCAACTCTCTTTCCAATCCGCCTAAAAAACGAACTAAAAAAGATAAAATAAAATTGAAAGCCGCCAACAACAGCACCACCACCCCTACCAGAAAAGTATAGATCACGGATAACAAATAACGTTTCAGGGTTCTGGTTATTTTATTACCGGAAAGCTCCAGCCGGAAAATGGTAAAAAAGGTTTGACGGGCCTGATTAACCACCCCCACAACCGAAAAAAGCATTACCATCAAGGCAACCAGAGTGGCGAACCAATTACCCAGTAAGTCAAAAGCATTTTCCACGATCCCTGATATCAAACCCTCTTCCATTCCGAAATGCTCGCCAAAGTAATCAGCTACCTGATGTTGGAAAGATTGTTGATCAACCACCAAACTACTGATCATTATCACAAAAACCAAAATGGGTGCCAGGGCCAGTAAGGCATAGAACGCTAAAGCCGCCGAACTTTCTTTGATCCGGCAAGCATTTATCTCGCCCCCAAAGGAGAAAAGAAATTCAGCGGCTTTATTATTCCGGATGTTGGATAATGTCTTGTTCATCTGAGTTCTCATTCACCAGGGAACGGTCTATCAACTGGCTAATAACTACTGCCAATATCACAAATACAGCATAAGCTGTCATTACCGGTTGAATATTGAGATCGAGATCGCGCAAGGTAATGAGCACCATCATAGCAAACCAGGAGACCATTGAAACGGCCCCCAAAGCAAAAGCCAATCGTCGGGCGGCGTTGAGATCCTCCGATAAGGTAAAGTGCGGTTCATCAAATGAGATCTTGACAATAGCAGGACCGATCCAGAAATTCAGACACACCTCGGCCAGCACGTTGATCAGTGCTATTCCCAACAGACCAAGCAATATCGACTCTGCTACCATCGGTTCAGCCGCCGGAGTATAAAGAAGAGCTAAGCCGAACATCAACACTGCGACCAATGCAACGGCAGTAACCTGAGCTATGACTTTTAGCACCTCATATTCTTCTTTCGAGATAATAAAATCACTCAAGAACTTAAAGAACAGAATATTAGTAAGAGCCGCTCCCCCCACTCCAATAGCAATAGCAAAACCGAGTATTACCACCAAGCTAGCTTCAGCGGTCAGTAAAAAATCAGCCAGGTCGGCCACCGGCACCGACAGATACACCGCAATTAAAACCAGAAGATTAAGCACCGCCCCGCAAATACTCCAGGCAGCACCCGGCTCACGAGTTACCGCTTGCACAAAAGCAAAATACAACGAAAACAAGAAAAAAGCGCCGGTTGTCAAAAGCAGTAAAAAGAATGCTTGGGCGCCGAGATACTCCGGCCACCACAACAGGAAAAGACCCAGTACGGTAATCAGAGTATAATAACCCAAACTCCAATCGGAAAGACCGATCCCTAAGAATCGCGGGGTGCAGATCGAAGCTAAGATCGGAAACCGTTTCCGAAACTGCCAAGCGGCTAACATACCCATCAAGCCCAACAACGCCAGTACGCCAAAATAAATTGTAGGATCATACACCATAATAATAACTTCTATATATCCATGATAAAGACAAATTCCAATAAAGACTACGGGAAATTACAAACGATCGCCCTCCTTACGGTTATTTGATCACACCTCTTGGGTCTCAAAACACCGCCCGTACTCTTTCAAAGCTACCACCAACAAACTCTCCGCCCACCCTAAAGGAATGTTCTCGTTAGGTTGCGGACTATTGCTGTAATAAAGCTCCGGCAGCTTGCCTTCCTCGGTCCGACAAGCCAGTGTCTTGTGCAGATAATGTCGGGCTTTTTCCTGTTCGCCTCGCCTGCTGTAAATTATAGAAAGCCACGGAAATCCCATCACCCATTCCGCCTCCTCGCTGAAACCATCGTCGTTCTTATTATAATAATAATCATTCTTGTACCTAATAACCCCCCGATCCCGGTCAAATTGGTAATGAAGGTTATTTAGGATCTCATCAGCCATTTCCGAGCCGGCTTCATTATAAGGATAGATCAAACTCAACAATGCCAGATCGCAGAACTTGCTTTCCGACTCCCGCGGCAACAGATCACGCAAAGTATTTTCGCCGTGTTCGATAAGCTCCGGCGGCACTTGGGCCAGAGATTGCTCGGAAACCTTCTTTAACCCGGCTACCACCGCTCCGACCGAAGAGGCGTGCACCTCTTCATATTCTTCCCAGATGCCGTTGTCAGGATCGTGCCAGTATTCAATTGAAGCCACATAATCAACCAATATCTGAACCATTTCATAATCAACCGGATCATTGACCACGCTTTGCCCCAGTTCAGTTAAGTGCCCCAGTTTGAACAGTATTGCTCCTACTGCATCATTTTGCTTGTTGCCCCACTCCTCCCAGAACTCATCAAAGGTTTCCGGATGATAACGGGCGTGGATATACTGCCAGGTCTCCAACGGGCGATTTTCCGCCGCCCACTGGATCTTGCCGCGATGTTTTTCAAAGATGTGTAAAATAGCCCGCCAGGCCTGGTGAACAACTTCCCAATCCCCGGTCTCCTCAAAAGCCATTACGGTATAAAAATTATCCCGGAGCCAGGCCTTATCATAGCCGGTTTCCACCCCCTGCGCCGAAGCCAGAAACAGTCCGCCGGAACTTTGTAGCTCGCGAATATATTCAAGATGTTGTTTTACCGTTGCTTCTATATCCATACCTATTATTCATTATCACTATCCGAACCAATTTGAGACCATTCCGTTTTTGCTCGCTGCAACAGATCCTCAATATAGGGCTTCTGTCTTTTGATAACATCAAACAACTCCGGAAGGTTCTTTTTGATATCAATAAGCACCCGCAGTCGGGCCTCTTCTTTGCATAAAAAATCAACCAGCTTTACAGCGGTTTTTTCTTGGTAATAGGCACCGTCATCGGAGCGGATCTCTTCCAGCATCTTTTCGGCCTCCTCCTTTTCCAGCTGATTTTTGGCCAACAGGAACTCCAGCTCATCCTTCACCTGATACTTCTTTTTCTCCATAGATCTGTCTTAATTATGATGAGTCAACAAACATTTATAACCCTCATCAGCCAGATATTGATTCACTCTTTCTTCCCATTCCTTACTCGTTGAAAGTATCAATTTCTCTCTTATTCCAGTGTTATTTTCTGCATGCCACTCAGTATTCGGAGTTTGTAGCTGTCCCAGTTCTTGATCGAATTCTTGAGAGGTATTGTTTCCTACATTTACATTTTCCATAGTAATTGAAATTATTAATTCTAGTAAATGATCAGTGACTTGGATCTTTGAGCTACAGCCGAATTTCTAAGCATCAGTGAATGATCAGCTGCCGATGAACGACCCCCGTTCCAGTGCCTTTCCTTTAGGAGTCTCTCCCGGCAACGGTTCTTCTTCATCATCGTTTTCCTCCTCGGGTTGATCTAAGATCAACTCCAAAGTTACCGGCTCACCGTCAAAATAGGCCTCGCTACTGAACTCCGCCTCTTCCGAAGCCGGTATCTCCAGCGAGAAATTCCGCGCAGTGGTAACCTCTTCACACACTCGGTCTCCCACCTCAACCCAGGATTCGAACTCCAGTGTTACTAACTCCGGGTCACTTTCTGCAGTTTGATACAGCTCATCTATATAATGACAAGGGGTTGGTACATCAATACTACCTTCCACAATATGCATTCCGTCACTAAAGAAATGTTCCGCCTCGATCACCTCCGGCGGCTCCATGGGGTCCGGCTCTTCGATCTCCTCCTCTTCTTCTTCGTCATTTACTACCATTTCTTCCTCTTCCTCCGGTTCGGTATCTTGGAGCTGTAAATAAACGATCGCTCCTCCACCGATCAGCAGAAGAATTATTATCACCACTATGGTTATTACTCCGGCTTTGTTCATATTTTAATTAGTTATCTTGTATGTTCTCATTATAACACAGATAATGTTTTCCACAATTAACACTCTCCCTGCTAAACCACTGAACCCGGGCTCAAACTGCCCCAGATCCCCAGAGGTTGAACATCATAAAACAAATGCAATAGATAAGTGGTTAAATACACCTCAATTACCGCCGCCACCAAAAGCACCAAGGCCAGTATCGCAAATATGACCAACATCTCTTTGGCCGCCTCTTTCCATTTAAAATCGCTTCTGTTGAACAATAGCCGCCATCCGGCCAATAAACCCACACCGGCACCGATTAAAACGGCCGGCAACTCCAACACTCCATGCGGCAAAACTCCGGTAAAAAAGAGGCCGGCGTTGCCGTTAGCTACCGCTTCGCCCATCAAAACTCCGATCACCAGCCCGTTTCCCATCAGGATAAATAACGGAATAATACCAAAAAGCAAACCTCCCCACATTATCAGCGCTAAGGTAATACTGTTATTGACAAAAATAAACGCAGCTATCAACGAAGGAGGTAATTGTTCTATTGTTTCCACAACTTCCCCCATTTCCTCATAAACTTCTCCCACTATCTGCGGCTGAACCATTCCAATGTACGCCCCCAACCAAATAAATAGCAAGAACCAAATCGTGGCCGCCAACACGAACGGTAGCAATATCCGATACTTTTGACGCCATCCGATACTATCCCCCTTTTCCACAGACTTGATTATTGATGAGTTATTCATAAAATAAGATCTCTTGAACACAAAATCGCGAGTCAAACTTAGTATTAAGTTTAACACTTTCTGGTATTTTATACCAGATTTTTTAAACCAAAACCCCGGCTTAGCCGGGGTTTTGGTTTATCTAACACTCAAGCCGTGTCGTTTTACTCTTCGTCGCCCTCGCCTTCGTCCTCGTCTTCATCTTCCTCCTCGCCTTCATCTTCTTCCTCTTCTTCTTCATCATCATCTTCCTCGTCCTCATCTTCTTCGTCATCATTGACCGGCTCTTCTACCGGATCAGGTTCAGGAGCCGGATCATCATTGGGCTGCGGCTCTTCACCTCCACCGGCGACCAACATCAAAGCGATTGCCGCAATGATGGCCACGATCAAAATGATGAGAATGGTGTTCATAGAACTTTGCTCTTCAGCCGCCGGTTGATCGGCTTGCTCAGCGGAACTTTCTCCTCCTTCCGGATGACCTTCAGAGGACTCTTGATGTTCTTCTACGCCTTCATGGTTTTCATCATGATCGAAGTTATGATTTTCTTCTGGTGCCATATTATTTATATTATTACTTCTAATATCTTCATTATACAACAAACCTCTGCACGGTTTCAAACTCTGCTTGTGTATAGTTAACATCACCCCTGCCATATATTTCACGCCACCACACAGATATCCCCCCATAGTTCCCAAAATTAGGCGTTTATATCACTTCATAAGGAAACATCTCTTGAAAAGAGAACACAAAAAACAGAGTTCAATTGAAGTTAATATGTTTTGCCAAGCCCCAAAATTTGAATTAAAAAAAGGAAGTATCTGCATTCGGTGAATAGCAGTGGTGTAATTAATTTCCGGCCGATCACTTGCAGAGTTTCAACGGTTTTACCACCTGCCGGTCTTTAACTTAACTATCCGGAATATGTTCTTTTTATTCATCTGCTAAGTTGTCGTCATAACTATCCGACCCGAACTGAAGTTGGTACAGACGGCGATACTCACCGTCGGGCCGGTTTATTAGATCTTCGTGACAACCGCTTTCCACTATCTGTCCATCTTTCAATACCAGTATTTTATCGGCCCAGCGGACAGTGCTAAGTCGGTGAGCGATAATAAAGGTGGTTCGCCCTTGCATCAATTCCTCTAACGAGGCCTCCAATCTCTTTTCGGTAGCGGCGTCCAGTTCCGAAGTGGGCTCATCCAGGATCAGGATAGCCGGGTCACGCAATATAGCTCGCGCAATAGCCACCCGTTGCCGCTGACCTCCCGAGAGCTGAATACCACGTTGTCCTACTCGCTGTTTCCATTTTTTGGGGAAATTCTCTATTTCCCGCTCCAGTTGAGCCATTTGCGCCGCCTGTTTAATATCTTCCAGTGTGGCCCGACGGTTACCATAAGCAATATTGCGGGTAATAGTGTCATTAAAAAGTACGATGTCCTGTGATACCACCGCGATCTGTTGACGAAGAGTTTTAAGATCCCAGCGCCTAACAGTTACCCCGTCCACCGATACTCGTCCGCGGCGCGGAAAGTAATAGCCGGAGATCATTTCCACCAAAGTAGATTTACCGACTCCGGACTCCCCCACCAACGCCACCGTCTCGCCGGGTGATGCGCTGAAAGAAACCTCCCGGAGTACCGGCCGATCAGCGGTATAACCGAACGTTACTTTATCAAAAACCACTTCACCGCGAACCGAAGGAAGCGAGCGATCCACCGGCGGCCGGTAAGGTTCCGGTTTGATAGCCAGTATCCGTTCCGCCTCGCTTACATCAATAATACCGTTCTGAATATGCTGCCATTGCTGCCCCAGTCGCACAAAGGGATTAAAAGCGAGTGCAATATAAGCATTAACCGCCACCAACTCCCCTACTGTCAACGATCCGTCGGCAACAAAAATAATAGACAGTCCAAAGATACCGGCCTGAGTTAAAGCAACTATGATCTGCTGGGCAAAAGAAAGATGTGCCCAGCTCTGAAGCATTCGTACCCACAGATTGCGATTGGCATACTGGAACATGCGCGAATATCTCTGCCTTTCGTACTCTTCGGCAGTAGCCTGCTTTACCTGCAACGCATTCATCATAGCGTCAAAAGCTCGTCCGAAAGCGGCCGAAAAACTCTTAAAGAGCTTACGCTGCAAACCGGCCAGCGGACGAGCTTGGCGATACATAACCAGCAAGTAGACCAGAATGCTGACGATCAATATTGCGGCAAATAACGGCTGGATCCAAAAAACCAACACCAAAGCCACTATAATACTCATAAACTGCGGTAAGAGATCGAATATGATCTCGCCATAAAAGCGCTCCAGTTTGCTGCCGGCCATATCGATCTTGCGCGCCACTGAACCGGACTTTTCTTTTTTATGAAACGACATCGGCAGATAAAGAATGTGACTAAATCCGCGAGTAAAATAATCAAAGAACACTCCGGCTCCCACTTCGGCGCTTTTGATCTTAATGAACCAATCAGTGACCGTTACTGCAAGCTGAATCACCAACCAAACAACCAAAATTACCCAGGGTAAAAGTATGGTATAAGCACCGATAGCTACCGGCTCCGGTTCAATTATGGCGTCGATCAAGGCGCCGGACAGGTAAGGTACGGCGGCATTGGCCAAAGCCGAAAAGACAGCCAAGCCGGTGATCAACCGGATCAACCGCCGGTAGCGATGGTTATAATGCCGGATCAGTCGAATTAAGTTCTTAAATTTTTTACCGGTTACTCGAGCCATAATGATCAATTAGCAACAACCGCCTCTCTAAGAAGAAAGCGGTTCGGCACACCAAACAGGTGGCAAGTTGAATTTACGAACTTACCCTCCTTCTGTTGGCTTATTTTAAGTATTAACAGATGCCAGTCCGATCTTCTCCCGCACTTCGGCCATTTTCTCGGCCGCTTCCCGGCGGGCGGATCGCGCCCCTTTAGCCAGCACCTCCCGTACTAATTCCGGCTGTTCTTCGATCTCCCGCCTTTTCTCTCTCAGGGGTCTGATAACATTTTCTATACTCTCCATTAATCTCTCTTTAGATTCTTTATAGCTCAAACCGCCTTCCCGGTATCCTTGAGTTATCTCGGCCAGCTGCAGCGGAGGCGTAAAGAAAGTGTGAAGCTTATAGACTATGTCCTCGGTATAATCCACTTTCGGCTGATGAACCGGCTGTGAATCGGTGGGGATGCTCATCACCGCTTCCCTTATCTCTTCCTTATCGGCATCCATCCGGATGAAATTGTGATAGCTTTTGCTCATTTTCCGGCCGTCGATCCCGGGTACTTCGCCGGAATCTTCCATGATCAACGGCTCGGGTAACTTGAAGGTGGTTCCATAACGAAGATTGAATTTCTCGGCAAAATCCCGTGCATATTCGACATGCTGTTTCTGATCCCGACCCACCGGTACCACGTCAGTATCATAAAGAATAATATCGGCGGCCATTAGTACGGGGTAATTGAATACGCCGGCATTGACCTCCTCGCCTTTCTGTCGGGCATCCTTATAAGCATGAGCCCGTAACAGATAAGACACCGGCACCACATTATTCAAGATGGACTGCAGCTCGGTATGCTCCGGAACCTGCGACTGGCGGTAGATACAAACCTTCTCCGGATCCAAACCCAGAGCCAGATAATCAATAGCTATCTCCCGCGAAAGTTCCTGCATCCGGTCCGGATCATAGATCGAGTTCAGTGCATGCAGATCGGCTATAAATATCTTAATATCATGACTCTCTTGCAGATCAACAAACTGCCTCATAGCACCCAAATAAGTACCCAAATGACAACGACCGGTTGGTTTCACCCCGGAAAGCATTTTTTTGTTTGGTTGTTTCATAATAGCTTTGTTATTTAATGCAGTTCATTTTACCAACCTTTCCCTTTCCGCGCAATTGCAAATACTGTCCTAAAATTAACGGGTTGTATCTAACTTCCGGCTTCCTGCTACTCAATCTTAAATTTATTTCCAAGCTTTGACTCTCTGGCCCCGGTTTTAGGTAAAAGAAATTTAAGTTTAACTAATTACTATTACAATCAATTACTCTGCGGCATAGGCCACAGAATATGTAGGAATAAACAAAAATAACCGCTGAGCAAATTAAAACCGCCTAAAACCACTCGTAAAAATTATTCCTTTTATATAGATCATTCTATCTCGTCTGCTTACTTTTTTTATTCCTCCTGCAACTGCTCACAGGGCGAATTACCTTGTCCCCTTTCTCTATACTCCAAACCGCTTAACCCTTCCTCCGGCATGTGGGCCGGGCGGGCCTTGCTGAGGTTACCATCGCCGACTATTTCTAATGCTTGACCAAAATGATCAACACACCACATTTTATCAGGTTCATCTAATTCAGCTACCGCCACCCAACCCATTTCTTCGCCATAACAGAGGTCTTCATTATCTTCATTCTTTACGCCAAAACGCGACCACGTAGACTCATGTAATTTTTGAAATTCTTGAGCACTTTTATCCGACTGAAGCTTGCAAATACTAATACCGTCTATGACAAAACTTTCATGCTCTGAGTAAAAAAAATAATTAGCCATATCACGCATATAGGCCATCTCTGACTGTATTCCAGATACATGATATCTATGAACACTGCTCCGAGTTCCCGGATAACTATGATCAAAACCCCAAACAAAAACTGCAAATGAGCCGAAAAACAAAGCAAAAACTATAATAATGGACAGCATTTTATAAACAAATGACCTTACTGTTTTATACTCTTGAGTTAGTAGTTGGAAAAAGGAGACAAGATAAAGCAGAGTGAAAATTCCACCTAAACTGATAAGAGCGGTTTTTGCAACGATCCTGCCGCCGGAAAAACAATAGTTCAAATAGGTCGCTAACGAAATTGCGCTCCCTACCAATACAACATAAAAAATGACCGATGAAATTTTTGTTAGCTTGGTTTTAAGTTGTTCTGAGAGCCTTTTACCTAAATTAATGAAACCAACACCCGCAACGACAGCCAACATCCACCAAACTAAAAAATAAAATAAAATCAAAATATAAGCAGTCACATCAACAACCTGATAAGGGGGACCCAAAGAAGGGGACGCTGAACGCACCATATTATCTAATAACAAAACTCCATTGTATATTAATATCAGTAATAAAATATAAATAACTGTTGTTACTAAGGAGATAACTATCAAGCTCCACCTGTTCTCCTCTCTCCTTCTTAGATCAATATCATAGAGAGGATGAGTTAAGACCCAAGATATGAACCACAACACCAACACAATGACTGCGATAATTGGAACAGATAGAGAAAGTATTCCATATGAGAAACCTCCTACCCACAGCCATAACCAAACGATCAAAATAACCACTCCGGCAATCAACGGAATGATCAAACCAAAAATATCCCGAATAATTTTTCTTTTCTCGGGATAAGCAAAAGCAAAGCAATAAACCGCTCCCAAATACGGTATCAGGATCAATCCTCCAAAGGGAAAAAGGAAGAGTGATAAAAATAATAAAATAAATAAAACTGACGATATCAATAAACTTATTATCCCGAGGGTTTTATAACTCATAACAGATACTTATTTATAAATTGTCCCTATTGTATTACATAGCAATATCCTTTTTAAGTGTACAACGGGTATTTTTCACTACGAACCTTTTATATCTCAAAGCCGCTTAACCACTCGACCAAAGGAGCTACTACCTCTTCGGTAATATCTTGAGGCGATAATGCACAGTAACACATTACCTGCTCCTCTATTTCCCCGGCCAAGCGGATAAACTCCTCCGTCCGCGCATTATTCATGCTGCTGCCGGGTTTATTTCGATACCTCGTTTGCGCCTCTTGAAGTCTGGATTCCAAGGATACTACCCCATCCGGCGCCACCCGTTGATCCGCGTAAGCGCCAATCTTTCGGGCATAGTCATTGCTTTGAGCAGTTTCGGGGTTCTTGACAAATACCTTGCCTTCCATTAGAGAAAGTTCTCCGTCTGAAAGCCCTAACCCTCGGGCTATGGCCAGCGAAACGACGTGGTCATCATTGCCGTATTGTGCCTGATACTCAGCACGCACCCGAGCGGTGAGTGAGCTTTCACTCGGATCGGAAGGCATTTTTACCAAATTGCCGATATCGTGAAGCAGCAGCACCCGAATAATAGGATTACGGTCCACCGGCGGACCGGACCAATTTTGCAGTATCAATTCCGCCACCCCGGCTACGCGAAGCATATGAAACTGCAGCTGAAGCAGCACTCCGTGATGTTGATAAATTTGAGAAACAGTAGCCATTATTCAAATTCGGCTCTTTCTAGTGATCAGCTTCGAAATCGTTGAGCAGTTTGAGGAACTTTTCTTGGATCTCTTGCCCGACCATGGTGACGGGAAGTTTTTGTTTTTCTATTATTTCGGGATTATCTATCAGATCGGTGCATCTTGCTAAATAGAAACCTTCAGGAGTAGCCAAGAAATACCAAACTTTCTTCCATCCTTTTTCCTTGATCTCCCGGGCTTCTTTTTGAATCGTTTGGTAAATTTTCTTACTTTTATATCGGACCTCAACAATATAGCCCACTTCCTCCTTCTCTCTGTCCACCAGAACATAGTCAGGCATACTGGTAATATTGGAGAACGCTTCCCGGTCTTTGTTTATCTGAGTGAGAATATTCACCGTTTTCTCGTATCCAAAAGGGATGACCAGATAACCCCCGGCCTCGGCAAACATACGCTCAAAGACCATTTCCGCGATCCCGCCCTTGATCAATTTTTTGGAAAAATCATCACTATGGTGATACATAATTATATTTTACACCAGAAACTTCAAAAACAGCCAGTGTATAAATTTGAAACAATGTTAACATTCAATGCGACCGCATTAGAATGTTAACATTTTTGAGCAACCACATTTTTTCCAAGTAGGTTGAACTTAGGTGCTGTTAACAACAGTAGCGGACAACTTAAGTAAGATAAATAAACTACCCCGGGCTTATGCCACGGGGTGTTTATACAAAAAAACTTACCAGATAAATTTGAATTGAGTTCGGTTTTTACTTAACCTCCCCTATTCTAAACAACAGTTAACCGCCCGCTTGACCAGATCACCCATTTTGGCCATCAAGCCGTTCGGTTGAGGATCCTCTTTGCTCACCGCCTGTTCATCAATACGTGTCACCTCGCCGCTGTTTACCACGCCCCAATTAAGACCCCAGAAAAGAGAATAGATCTCGAAGGCCTTTTGGAAAAGCTCCCGGGCTTCCTCGGTCCGCCCCCTCCCTTGCTCTTTGGTGCCCACCTCCATTATCCGCATTGAAGCGGCCAGCAGATGTTTGGAGATGCACCATTCCTCGCCTTTGGGGTCCCGCACCAGCTTAGCCAAGAGATATTTCCTTTTCTCCCGCACTTCTTGCAACAGATCGTAATACTCCGATTGCCCGGTCTTGGCTCCGGTAAAGAAGAAATGCTCTTCAATGCTAAGTAGGTTCATAACCGCTACACTGAGATCTTCATCAGAAGAGAGGTCCATTTCGTTGTGCTCGCCGGCTTTGATCCTCTCTGCCAGATCTTCGGCGTTTTGTATGGATTTTTGTTTGTTAAAATTATCACTCATAAGTCACCTAAGAAATTAATTTTATGATCATTTGAGCTTACCTCCTCAAGGGCAAACCGAGCTATTTTTGATAAGAAGACAACCGCCATCACTCTTTGTTTATCCGTTTGATCAGCCAGATTATTAACAAAACACCTACTACCAGCCAGACCAACCAGGTTACAATGCCTAACAAACCCAGAAAGCCGGCACCCGGAGCACCCCAGCCGAACCAATCCATCATATGATGCCCTCCTTCCATATGTCCATCTGTGGTATGAGCCAAGGTTACAACCGGCAAGCTCCAGATCGTTATACCCGCTAAAATGTTTTTTAAAATTTTCATAATTTTCTTTTTTAGTAATTTATAATAATGATCTGTTACCTGAAACCTTAGGTCACCCTTCACGGTCGTGAAGTATGTACATACTATTTTATCCTATTCAGCTCCTCTGCCTTCTCGGTCTTCTCGCCTTTTTGAAACTCAATCGAACTAACAATCACCGATCATTCCGCCTCCGCCTCCGGCAGCTCCTTCTTCTAGTCCGCGATTGGTATTACTGGTCAAGCTTACGTAATCTATATCTAACCCGTACTCTTGCATCACTGCCGCCTTTTGAGCATGGATATCGGGAAAGAACAACACTTTCCATTTACCGATCTCGGCTAAAATTTCCTCGTCCGATAGATCTTGTCCGTGCTCGGTTATCAGGTACTTGGTGAGCCCCCGCATAGCAAAACTATGCTCACATCCACAAGCCGGCTCACCGTTCTCAAAGATGATCGATCGCGCCCCGCAACAGAACTCGCATGACATACCGTCATGTTGATGATAAAGAATATTAATATAACGCTCCAGTTCCGGATCTTTTAACTCCAACTCGTGATCCAGCTGCGATAATTCCTCAATGGTTTGATTGGTCGACTCCGGATCAGCGGCGGTCACATTATCATACTCGACATTCAGCTCAGCGCCGTAAACCGCCGGAGTACCGGTAGGCAAGATCTCGGCTAGCATTTCTTGAGGACTGACCTGCTCAGCTGTCGTCTCAGATCCGACCTCTACTTCATTTTCACCGCCATTCTGCCGGACCCCTAACTCATACCCCAAACCCAGAATTACCACTCCTACCAGAAGGACAGCTAATATACCTGACACCATCTGCCAAATACGAACCCCGGAGGACGAATAATTATTTTGCTTTTCTGATGATTCGTTAATAGAATTGAACATAAGAGTAAGTAATTTATCCTGATAATTTTTTATCTTTATAACTTCACCCGTTTCAAAAACAGCGCGTTAAAGGCCACGATCACAGTGGAAGCCGACATAAAGATCGCTCCAATAGCCGGGTCAATGGCCGGTACCCCCCAGGCCACCAACGCCCCGGCCGCCAATGGCATAGCCACCACGTTATAACCGGTAGCCCAAAACAGGTTCTGGATCATTTTGTTATAGGTCAGCCGCGACAGCCGAGTGATCTTGGGGATATCCAGCGGATCATTCTTGGCCAGAATAATACCGGCTGACTCGATCGCTACGTTGGTGCCCGCGCCGATAGCGATCCCAACATCGGCCTGAGTCAGAGCCGGCGCGTCGTTGACCCCGTCACCGACCATGGCCACCCGCAGACCGCGCTCCTGAAGCTGTTTGACCTTCTCTACTTTCTGCTCCGGCAGTACTCGGGCAAAATACTCATCTATTCCGAGCTCCCGAGCTACCCAAGCCGCCACTTCCTCCGAATCGCCGGTGATCATCGCCACCTGACGGCCCTGATCGTGAAGTGCTTTGATCGCCTCCCGTGACTCGACTCTAATGATATCGGCCAGCGCAATAGCTCCAATTAGTTCCTTCTCCCGAATAACATAGACTACCGTCTTGCCTTGAGCTTCCAAAGTGTTGATCTGCTCTGCCAGGTCACTCCCGATATCCAGTTCAAGATCTTGGACCAACACTTCGCTGCCGACATAAACCCAGCTGCCGTCAACCCGGCCCCTGGCCCCTTTGCCGGCGATCCGCTCGAACTCGGTCACTTCACTGATCTTAAACTCACGCTCTTTGACCTCTTTAACAATAGCTCGACCGATCGAGTGTTCGGATCCGCTGTTAACCGAGGCCGCCAGCGCCAATACCTCGCTCTCCTTGGTACCGGAAACCGGAAGGACTGACTCCACTCCGAACTCGCCTTTGGTCAGAGTACCGGTTTTGTCAAACAACACCACATCAATATTGCGAGCCGCTTCCAAAGCCAGCCGGCGCTTGATAATAAAACCATTCTGAGCCGCCAGATTGGTGGAGATCGAAGCGGTCAACGGCACCGCCAGCCCCAAAGCATGCGGACAGGCAATGACCAAAACCGCCACCAGCCGAGCCACCGCAAAAGCCACATCATCACCTGCTATCAGCCAAGCCAACAAAGTGACAGAACCGGCACCAACCGCGATGAAGGTCAGAACCAGAGCCGCCTTGTCGGAGAGCACCTGCAATCGAGACTTCGAGGCCTCGGCCTCGGCCACTAACTGCATCACATTGGCCAAAAAGGTCTGGTCACCGACTTTGTTAACCTCTACTTTCAAACCACCGTCGCTGTTTAAAGTACCGGCGATCACTTCATCTCCGGCCTGCTTGGCTACCGGCCTGGACTCACCGGTAACTATCGACTCATCAACCTCGCTTACCCCTTCCTTGATCAGACCATCGGCCGGGATCTTCTCGCCCGGTTTAACCACGGCCACATCTCCTTGTTCGATCTCATCAACCTCCACCAACATCTCCTGACCGTTCCGGATCACAGTGGCCTGTTTCGGCAATAATGCCGCCAACTCTTTCAACGCCCCGCGAGCTCCCTTGACCGAACGCATCTCGATCCAGTGACCCAAAAGCATAATGGCCACCAAAGTCCCGAGCTCCCAGAACAAGGTCATCTCATCGACAAAAGTAGCATAAACACTCCAAAAATAAGCCGCTGTAATGGCAATAGC
Source organism: uncultured Candidatus Saccharibacteria bacterium (assembly GCA_964388095.1). Taxonomy (GTDB): domain Bacteria; phylum Patescibacteriota; class Minisyncoccia; order Phycocordibacterales; family CSBR16-193; genus CAYLYL01. The sequence continues at coordinate 24,435 of CAYLYL010000002.1, forward strand.
GATCAGGGTCATCATCCCCGGCAACTTGGCCCGGATCTCCCTATAAGCGCTAGCTAGAAACACCCAGCCGGCATAGAAAAAGACGATACTACCCAGAAGCAACATTAAATGATCCTGGCCGGGCAGTGCCGGCATTTGCCAACCGAAGAACATATCCGGCAGCTCCGAATATGCCACCAGCGGCACACTAAGAATCAAAGCCACCCAGAACTTCTTGAGGAAAGCATCGGTCGAATGGCCGGCATGTTTATCATGACCCTCTGAGCTGCCCTCCTTTTCATCCTGACTTTTTGATGTTGGGACCAAGCTCATACCGCACTCCGGACACATACCGGGGGTCGAACGCCGGATCTCGGGATGCATCGGGCAGGTGTAAACAACCTGCGAGCTATCGGCTGTCGGCTTTTTAGAATGGTAATTTTCTGACGAATGATGATGGTCTTTATGATCTTCGCAACATTGACTCATATACAATATATAAATTTAAACTGTTAATTTAACTGCCATTGAAACTCTCGCCGCTCCACCCCGCCGACATCGTACACATAGATCGACACAACAGAAGGTTGTGGAGTAATTGGTTCAAACTCCAGTGTTCCGCTCCGATGGTGTCCCCCGGGCGGATCACCATCCCATCGCAAAGGCAAATACTCACCGCCGAACTCGTCTTGTAATACCACACTGTTATCGAGATAATCATCCAACTCCACAGCATGAGTATCCAGAGACACTTCAAACACCCAGATCTCATCGGTCAACCTCTCCGGCGTCACCTGAACTGTTACTTCTCCGTCGGTATTTACCTGTTCCTCTAAGTTAAATTCGGGAACTTGAGAAGTATCAGCATCATCATCCACCTGTTCCGGTCCGGCCAATATCAGTCGAACACCTGATACAGCTAAAACTAACATCACCAAAAAGACCGTTGCCATATATCTGCGCTTGATCTTTATCTGCCTGGCCTCAGGTGTATGTGAAGCCCGCACCGAAATGATCTGCCAAGAAATATAAGCAATGCCGAGAGCGTTAAACAGCAATCCTACCCAGAACAGATGAAATTGATATTGACTCACCAAAGTCACCAACCCGGCTACACCCAAAAACGGTACCAGGTTAACTACATAATGTGCGCAACAAGACAGCATGGCTGAGGTTGAAGCCGTACCCGAGACTGCCAAAACCTTGCCGGAGGACTGTCCGGAGCGAATGTAATCCCGTAAATAAAAGAACAGTCCGACCTGAAGACCGAACCCGGCCGCCAGAGCGATAATAAAATACCAAAAGCTAACAAATTCGCCCCAGGCGTAAGGCAGACCGGACAACAAACCCAGAACCAAAAAATACACGGTCAGTATTACCGCCGCCGCCACTATTCCTTTGATCGTTGCTCTTAATATCATATAGGTTTAAAATTGATTTTGAAATAAATACCGAGATGCTCCCTGATACCCGCTACGCTAATTAATTTTTTAACTCTCTCAATATCAAAACTATCGGCATATAAGTCAATTTTTTGACACGGTGATACAAAATTAATTTAGTGCAGTATTAGTGTAACGATCGAGAATGCCGATTCACTGTAGCCAACCCGTCTTCATTAGTTATCTCCACCGTCAATATCTCGTTCGGTACCAAGCACGGCTCAGTGGCCATATCATGAGTGTACTCGAAATTCAACACATCATACTCTTCGGTCAAAATACCGGCATCACACTGAGTTAGTCCATCGTCTACCGGAACACAGGACCGATCATACACTCCAATACCCCGAATAGTGCCGGGCGAGACTTCTTTATCGGTGATCTGCCCCTGAAAAACATCAGCGGCCTCCTGTTCGAACAACTCATCATCTTGGAGTCGATCCAGTGCTGTTTGCGAACCACTTTCAGACTCGGTATTAACCATTAAACTCATTAGGAACAACCCCCCGAAAATTAAACCTGTAATACTTAAGTAAGTCAGTGTCTTTTTAGTCATAAAATATTTTTACCTGATAAATTATAAAATTTAATAAGTTTCTCACGCCCACTTTTTAGCGCCCTTTTCTAAAATTGTTATTTATTCCGATTGGCTAATTTATAAACCTTGAGCATTTCCTCCACCACCAGTTCAACATTCTCTTGTTTTATCTGATCTTTAACGTGAGTGGATAAATGATTCTCCAGCATTAAGGCCTCCACTGACGCCAGAGCTTCCCGAATGGCCGAAGATTGGCTGATAATATCAACGCAGTATTTTTCCTCATCAACCATTTTCTGCAAACCGCGCACCTGGCCTTCAATGATGGACAAACGATGCTGAACTCGCTTCTTGATCTCGGGTTTCATAAAATTTATCTTTAAAGTTATTTATCAATTATTTTCATGCTTATGATCCCAATTGGACCACTAAAGCTGAAACGGCGATCACCACCAGGGTTACAATAGTGGTTTGAAAAGGGAATGATCGGCCTCGTTTTTGCTTGATAAATTTACTGAGCCGGGGAGCTATTAAAGCGGCTAATCCTCCAATAACTGAACCCAACAAAAACAGGTTTATAGTATAGGTATTATGCAGCAGACTTCCGTATTCTCCCGCTATACTGATATCCAACGGAGCATAAGCGCGTATCAACGGCATCACCGGTACCACGGTAGCCAAGAAGATCCCTAAAGTAACTACCTGCTCTTGCGCCGGAAGATATTGGGTCTTGATCATTTTAGAAAACCACATTCCCAATACCACCCCAAAAGCCCCTATTACTACCCCCACTACCGCATACTCCACTCCCCAATAAGCTGCGGCCACCGCCAAAGCTCCCGCACCGGCGGTACACAGCGGACAGTGAGCTGCCGTATAATTGGGAACCAGCCACCAAGTTAAAACTCCGACACTCAATAATCCGGACGACAATACTCCCGGTCTGTCCTTGTTAAAAAGAGCGGGTATTATAGCGATTACTTTTTTGGTCATAATTTAGTAATTTTTCAGCTTAAAAGGTAGTAAATACTTCGGTCGCGCCGTGCTCGTCGAAGGAATAGATGGTGAACGGCTCCGCTTTTCTGCCGGGCATCCCGGGTGAACCGGTCGGCATTCCCGGCAATGTTATACCCTCAATATCGGGTTTTTCCTGAAGCAGTTTTTCTATAACTTCATGAGGCATATGCCCTTCCACTACATAATCTCCCACAACAGTAGTATGGCAGCTGCCTTTGTCGGCCGGAATGCCATACTCTTCAGCGATCCTCATCCTTTCTTCATTGGAAATAACTTTACTCTCCACCTCCATTCCCCGACGTGAGAGATAATCCTCGTGTACCCGACAACAGGAACAGGCCGGACTGCGATAAACAGTTGCCTCTTCTCCGGCCAAGACCTCGGAAGGCGAACCGGCAAGCGGTATAACAGTAGTCGCTATTACCAAAAGCACCACTGCTGCGCTTATAGTGATAAACCAAAATTTTTTAGATCTAAGTACCGTCATAACTATAATACCTTATTTTTAATAACCCCATTATATACCCCCAGGGGGTATTGTCAAGCAAGCAGTACTATTCCCTTAGTTAAATAGTTCTTACTCGCCCCAATGAACAAAAAAGACAACAAAGTTGCTCTGTTGCCAATAGTAGTTCTCAAAACCTCATTACTGTTTGTTCCTTTTCAGTAAGAACAAAATGATCAGCCGGATCCGGTTGAGTACTTCAAGATATATAATATAAATGTTATTTTCTCCATACTGATTCGCAAATGTTAAATTTGTAGCAACCTGTAAATTTTCATTGCCGCTGTAAAAAATTTTAAGAAAACCGTTAAAAGAAGTATTTATAGTAATCTGAACTCTTTTAAGTTAAAATATAAGGTGATGAGCAAGGAAAGCACCGAGATACCTATTAATCGAACAAAAGCCGCTCCGCGACGCCGGGTGCGGAAGCTGACTTTTTGGGAAAAAAATGTAGCGGCAGTGACCTTTATGGGAGTTGTGATAGGAATTCTTGTCGGTGCGTATGGACTGTATCTGGTTTGGGAAGTGGAACCGAATTATCAGGTCATAATTTCCCCGCCTGATCAGGAGCAACAAGAGTATGTTCTAACTTATGGCTCTTATCCGGAAATGACCCAGCCGGACTTTTTCGACAATACCCTGAAACAGTTCAAAGAGCAGAGGAGCTCTTTTTTGGAAGCTGATCTGGTAAATAAAGAAATACGAGTCTTTAAAGACGGAAAGGTGGAGTTTGAAGCCCCGATCGCGGCCAAAGGACGAGCCGGTTCCTGGTGGGAAACACCGGCCGGACTTTATGAGGTTCAAACCAAGAGCCCCAATCATTTTTCCCGATTGGCCAGTGTACATATGCCCTGGAGCATTCAATTCCACGGCAACTTCTTCATTCACGGCTGGCCTTACCACCCCGACGGTAGACCTCTTTCCTCACAATTCACCGGCGGATGTATCCGACTGAACAACGATGACGCTCAACAATTATATCAGCTAGCTAAACCGGGAATGCCGGTCCTGGTTCATAATCGTCCCCCGGAAGACGGCCTCACTTACTCCACCGAACCACAGGTAAGCGCCGACAGTTTCCTGGTGGCCGATCTAAAAAATGATTTTGTATTCTTTGAAGAGGGTCAAAACCAAACCTTTCCTATGTCTTCTTTTGTCCATTCCTTGACCGCTTTAGTGGGAGTGGAACATATCAATCTGGGCGACAGTTATGTTCACATTAATGACGATATGTTAACCGAAACTCCCCGCGAAAGATTACAAGCCGGAGAACGACTGTCATTCTACCAACTGCTTTTCCCTTTACTGATGGAATCATCCAACGAAGCCGCGCGAGCTGCCGTCTCCACCCGAGGAGAAAAATTATTCGTAAACTGGCTAAACAGCAAAGCTCGTGCTTTGGGAATGGAGCAAACCGAGATAAACGGAATAACCTCCGACAGCGATAACCTGACCTCTTTATACGATCTGTATCGCTTCACCCACCATGTTTACCACAACCGTCGTTTTGTTTTGGAGATCAGCGCCTTACAAGACGGTGCAGCCGACTGGAAAAGTGTTTACGGCAGTCCGGCCTGGGATGATCTGGAAAACCTCCACCCTCTGTCCCGAACCGACAATTTCCGGGGCGGCGCGCGCAAGACCGCCGACCCGAGATCTGAAGAACCCGACTCTTACACCTTGTCGGCGGTTTATCAGGTAAAGATCAACGGACATGACAGACCGCTGATCTTTCTGTTGCGCGGATCCGAAGACCCCGAGCAAGATATTGAAAAAATGAAAAACTCCATCATAAGTACCTACTCATTAAAGGAAAAAACCGAGGACGATATCCCGAAAGAAAAAGAAGGGTGGCAAGACGAGTATCAAGAACAGTAAAATTAAAATGGTTTGCTAAATAGCTATTTATAGTTTAATCTTTAAATATCGTACTATTCCATCATACAAAGAAAGAGAGGACGATATGAATAGAATCGACTATTTTTTTGGGTTTGGACTTCTCCCTGAAGAAGCCCAGGAAAAAGACCCAGAACCGGAACAAAAAAAGAGGAACTAGAAAGCGAGGAAGAATACCTCGCGTCTCTTTCTGGGAAATAATAACCGGCGCCCCGCGCCGGTTCCGCTTTTTTAAATACTTACCCCATACCGGGGTGAATATGAACCGTTCGATCACTCAAAACCAAAACAAAACCCCCTCTTCGGGGGTTTTGTTTTTGAGGGATCTTGTCTGATCTTAAGTGACCTTAAGGTCAGGCGTTTAGCTCGAACCTACTCGGAGTGCTGCTTTCGGTGGCAAGGGCTTTCCCCGTGGGTACTAACCTTCGTCCCCGGCGCGCTTCGGGGATATATTGCCCCTACTAACAGCCCGCTTTCCCTTCCTTTTTTTTGGTTGGTACTAACTCTCCTTTCGTGTTGGCTTTCGCGCTTCTGCTGATCCCTTCTGACTATAAATTTATCATATTCTGATTGGCTGTCAAAGTGTAGTTATCCACAACCCAAACCCACCTTTGAGCAAAGTACTTTTCTTTCAATTAACTTTACAAGCTCACTGGTTACCAACCGACAATATCAGCTCCTTTTTTAATTTTAATAACAAACACCCCCGTTAAACGGGGGTGTTTGTTATGTTTTTGAAGAGGTGTTTTTTGATCTTTTAGATCTAAAATATTATTTAGTCGCCGTTTTCTTGGTCAACGGCTTTCCTTGTGGGTACTAACCTTGATCCCCGGCGCGCTTCAGGGATATATTGACCATACTCGCGGCATTATCGGTTTTCCCCTCTTCGGGTACTCATCCTTTTAGGTCCATTTTTTAGGGCCGTTTCCACCTCTTCTATTAAGAATGTTAACACGCAAAATTTAACAATTCAATCACGGTTTTCCACAACTTGTTTCTTGGTATTTGATGAAAATAACAACAGTAAAAAAACAACCTTGGGCACATTAAGATACCCGAATGCCGGATCGATCTGTACTATTACTACTCTCTTTCTTCCGGCCGTTCCAGTTGAACACTTTCCAGACCGGCCGACTCGCCGGTGATGCGGACAACATCTTTATCGACCTTAAGCAGCTCCCGTCCGGCCGAGTTGTAATGATTAACGGTAGTTTTAAGTGAGTTCCCTACCTTTTGAAACAGTTCATCGTAGCGCTTTAAATGACGAGAAAGGTCTCCCACGTTCTTTTGGATCTGTTCAGCATTTTTTTCTATCTTGAAAGCATTGAACCCGTAAAGCACCGATTGCAGATAAGCATAGAAAGTGGTCGGCGAGACAATTATCACCTTCTTGTCGTTCATAGCATAATCTATCAAGTTACGGGCATTAACGTTCCCACTCCCCACCCGATTGATAAGCAGGTCATAATAGATACCTTCGGCCGGGATGAACATAAAAGCAAACGGCAAAGTACCCTCCCGCGGTTTGATATATCTGGCCGTTTCATCGATCCGTTTTTTGAGATCTTCTTTGAACTGTTTTTCATAGCGTTCGCGCCGCTCTTCATCCTGTTCACCGGTCATCAGATTATAATTCTCTAATGAGAATTTGGCATCCACCGGTATCATACCGTCGCGGGCATGGATCACAGCATCCACTGCCATGCCGTCGGAAAAGCGATACTGAGTTTGATAAACATCAGGCGGTAAAATATTGGAAAGAATAAGCTCTAAACTGGCCTCACCGAAATTGCCGCGTTCTTTCTGACTTTTGAGAGTTCGCTGCAGATCCTGAAGCTGTTCGGCAATAGAAAAGATCTGGTTGCTTTTTTCTTTCATCTCGGTCTGACTTTGACTGACCTGCTGCAGCTGTTTATTGACCCGCTCATTGATATTTTCCACCAGCCGTTGAGATTCCCGGAATTGATCCCGCATTGCCTCCCCTACCTGTTTATTGGTTTCGCCCAGCTTATTATCCACTGTCTGAGCCAGATCATTCATCTGCTGCAACAACAATGCCATTGAACGGTCGTCCCCTTGATCGCTTTCTTCCTTATGATGACCGCGGTAAAGGCGAAGTAAAACAAAAACATTGCCGGCCAGAAGAGCCGCCATAATTATCAAGAAAATAACTATCAGCCAAGTATCCATAGCCATAATATATCATCTTCCTTGCTTTTTTTACACCCTGCGAACTATAATGTCAGAGTAAATTATCGGTTAACAAGATCCTATGTCCTTACATCAATCTATAAGAGAAGAGGTAAAAGAAGTAATGAAGCAACAAGATAAACCGCGCTTGCGGGCCATCAGAGCAATATTGGCCGAGCTGACCAACGAACTGGTTCGGCATAATAAAAAACCCCAAGAACAACTGCCGGACCAAGAAGTGCTAACCGCCATAAATCGATTGGTCAAACAGCGCCGAGACTCCATTACACAGTACCAACAGGCCGAACGAGGCGAGCTGGTAAAAGAGGAAGAAGAAGAACTGCAAATACTGCTCGGCTATCTGCCTCGTCAGTTGAGTTATCAGGAGATCCTTCAAGCGGCGGAAGAAAAGCAACAAGAGCTGGGCCTGAGTCAACCGCAGGAGAAAGGTAAACTTATCGGCGCCTTAATGAAGGACCTGCAAGGTCAAGCGGACGGTGCCGAGGTCAAAAAAGCGGTGGAAGAATTGTTAGGTTGAACAATGTTATTTTACCGATCTTCTCCGATGAAACGGTAGAGCTTATCGGCCCAGGCTCCGGCGTAGGAAACTCCGACCCGCGGTCCTTTGCGAATCCGCTTGGGCGGTCGCTCTTTTTCTTCTATCCATACTCCGCTTTTTTGGGTGACGGGCCGGCCGTTCAGTTCACCGCCGAGTTGCAGATCGCGAGTTAGCCGCCCGGGACCGCTGACCTCCCGAGCACCCCGAATAAGAACCGCTTCCGGACGATCCCGAACCGCGGTAACCACATTCAGCATATAGTACATTCCGTAGATTAGATAAACATAGAACACTCCACCCTCTTGATACATCACTTCAGTGCGTTTAGTTCGTCCGCGGGAAGCATGACAGGCCAGGTCCTCTTCACCAACATAGGCCTCGGTTTCACTGATGGTCAATCGCTTGATCTTTCCGGAACTATCGCGCACCGCCAGCCGGCAATACAAAAGATCCGGCGCCACCTGCAGAGCAGAACACCGATAGAAACTCGGTGGTAATTGTCGGGTTTTCATAACCGGATATTAACAAGAGTTGACGGTTTAAGCTATTATTCGGTCATTATCATTAGTTGGTCTAATGCTTAACAACATCCTTTGACTTTGAGATAGCTATCCGGATAGCTAAACCAACTCTCTTGACAGAATAAATAGTATTAATGTATAAAAAAACAGGCAAGTTCAGTAACGGTTATATCCATTTCTATCAGGTTATTTAGTCCAGGTTGTTTAGTCAACTTAGAAAGGAATTTGGAATGAACACTAAAAGCTTACATGAAGCGACCTCCAGAAGCGTGGAGTACCTGCTAAACTTCGAGCCTGGCTCATATCGAGATTTCGGTGATCAACTCAGCCACGGAGCCAGTCTGGCTTGGACCATTGCCTGTGTGGCATCTACTCTTAAAGAGTTAGGTGCCACTTGGAGACTCAAGAAAATGACAGATTTTCTCTTGTCCCTCCAGGGATCGGAGGGAGAGTGGTCCTACAACACGATCGTACCCGGAGATGCGGATAGCACACTTCGGGCCATCCAATGCTTATTAAAAGCCGGGTACTCTTACGACAGCACTCCGGTAGCAAAAGGAGTCTGGTTCGTAGTGAAGCACCAACAAGCCGACGGAGGAATAGCCACTTTCCTGCCAGAGGCGGTTGCCTCTTTGGGGTATAACAACTATGAGGGGTGGACTGCTTCTCATTCCTGTGTAACTGCTCTGGCCAGTCGGATACTTCCCCGTTCTCCGGCTCAAAAAAGGGCAAGAGAATTTGTTCTTTCCCGTCTTCGGAAAGGTCAAGCCGGTGCCTACTGGTGGTTATCTCCGTGGTACGTCAGATATGAAGCCGGCGTGAGGAACGGTGAACCGATCAGCAATGATCCGGTAGATTTGGGGTTGTATTTACTGCTCCAGTCCAAACTGAAAATAGCTGACCCATACAACCTCCATCGACTTTGGAGTCTGCAACTGGAGGACGGCGGTTTCCCGGTCAGTCATCAATTCCGGATACCACGTCCTGATCAGCTGTCTCCCACCCCCGAAGATGAGGTGGTTCCGGATAGAAGCCGAATTCTTGCCACTTCAGCGGCCGGGGTCGCTCTAGAAAGACAGCGGAAACTCCACTAGGATCGTGGCCTTGGCCCCCAACTCTTTTGAGATCCGGTCTTCTTGGCAAGAGGACCGGTCTCTTATTATTATTCGCTATCAACATCTTAAGACGCTTAATAAAAAGCTATAAAAAAATAGAACAAAACTCCATTAAAGAACCACTTGGCTTTTTCCGGTTTACAAACAAGTTAGTAAAAATCTTTAAAAAACTTTAGGACCATTGCCCCTTAGTCATGATCGTCGGATCACCGGACTCGATTTAAAATTTACCTCTGTTGTCAAAAAGGAGCTGACCTTGTCAGCAAGCGGTAAATGTGTATAATGAGGGCGCATTAGGAGCGTAAGTGCC
>CAYLYL010000003.1:0-3814 GCA_964388095.1 uncultured Candidatus Saccharibacteria bacterium
AAAAAACGGGATGTAGTATAATGGCAGTATACACCCATGGGGTGGGTGAGGCTCGGGTTCGATTCCCGGCATCCCGAAAGTTGGTGTAGGGGTGAAATTCCCGGCATCCCGAAAGTTGGTGTGGAGGGTTGGCACCTCGAAACAAAAGATCATAAAATAATTAACAATAGGCAGAAATATTAGAACCGGATGGTAATAGCTGCTGATATCTGTAAAAATTAGAACACAAAAATCACCTTGACGTCAAGGGTGGGGGATTGATAAAGTACTAGAACTCAAGGATAACTTGAGTTTTTGTTTCTATTTACCCGGAAGGCCCTGTCAGATAACAGAAAGCAACAACAAGCAAACAAGCAGCACATTCAGGTCGCGCTTTCTGAATATCTGAGACAGGCACCGCCGAACCCGGTCATAAGCTGGCCGGGAAGGTATTACAAGTTAAGTAGAAGCTTATTTTATCAACAACCACCGCCAGTTTGCTGGCAGTAACAAGTTTGATCTCGGGCACCGTTATTATTGCAGAGGAAGCGCTTAATTCAGTTGAACTACCGGAAGTTGGCGTCAATGAGATGATGACCACTTCGGTGGAAGCTAAAGATGCCGAATTTGCTTGGGAAAACGACAGCAGTTATCGTCAAGCACCCGGCGATGAACCGCAAATCAGCGGGGTTCAGCGATCCAGCGATCGCGAAAACGAATCCGAGAGTGCAGCAACCGTTGAGACGGTTACAACCTCCGCAGCGGAGAATGAAGAGCAAGAACCGCAAGCTGACAAACAGCCGCCACAGTCAACCGAAAGTTATGTCCGCGAGTATTTCTCCGATATACCGATAATGGCCGAGATCGCCCGTTGTGAATCTACTTTCCGACACTACAACACCACCGGTACTCCGCTTAGGGGAGTAGTCAACAGTAATGACGTCGGAGTAATGCAGATCAACGAAAATTACCACCTGGAACAATCACGTTCACTGGGTTATGACATTTACAGCCGAAAAGGCAACTTAAAGTACGCCCGGCATCTGTACGAAACCCAAGGAACAACTCCGTGGCGAGCATCAAAACCCTGTTGGGATCCGGAGTACGGACAGAAAGTAGCTCACAACAACTAAAACAACAAAATAAAATAACACACCGATATTAATCGGTGTGTTATTTTTTATACAATTCTTACCGAAGAGAAGGGAGGGGGTTATAAAAGACTTGGTTTTAAAATATACCAAGTGTCGCACAATGTACCTTTTCTTTATTTATCTTATGCGACATTTGAATTTTTTCTTGTTCTAGCTAATATTTATTAAAATTCATCTTATTTAACTGTTAATCTGGTCCTTTTATCACAAAAATCCTTAAATTTTTGCCAACCCATTAAAAATTGATTTCTATCCAGTTTTCTTTTCTTATTAGCTACAATTTTTTCCATTTCTTCTTCACTTATATCTTTATTTAGTTGTAAAAATATAACAGGATATTGGATCATTATGTCAGAGTCATATTTTTGTATTTTGGAATTTAAACAACCAATTAAATTAAATTTATCTTTTGGATAGAAAACGTCGACTGAAAAGTTACCCTGTTTATCAAAAATAAAAAAATCAGTTCGGCTACGACCATCGTCAGTGAACATATACTCCCGATGAACAAACTGGACGCCAAATTTTTTTATTAAAAAATCATAGACCTCTTTTTCAGTTTGATGAGCTCTTTGATTTATACTATACGCCCGTTGGGAACTATGATCACCTTTGGTAAAATCTGTTTGTTCTGACCAACCCAGACGTTCTCTTAATTTTTTAAGACCTCCATACTGTCTTTGTATTTGCCTGGATGAGGGTAAATTTGGATCATGATCTACTTCACGGGTAGTTGGGTACCTGCCATGTTGCTCAAAAAATCTCCATAATCCATATTCTATGCTTTCCAACTTCCATATAACACCCCTCCTTCGTGATGCACCATTTTGATCGTGGTGTTCTTTATTTTCCATTAGTTACATTTTATCAAGCATTTATATGTCGCACAACAAAGTTAACGACATCAATGATCCAACTCCACATCTTTTCAAGTAAACCAATAATATCCACACCTCCGGCGTATTGAGCTAACACCAGAGCTATGACCAGTAATAATACCCACTTAATAAACCCTTGCGATCGTTGTGGTAGATTATTTTTATTTTCAGTTGTAGGCATTCAACTATATGTTATATATGATCTACATTATTATAAGAATATCATAATAACAGCGGTTTAGTTTAATTATCTAATCTTACTTGCTCGGTCAACGCTGTTATCGCGTCATCCAGCCTTTTAATGGTTTCTTCACGACCTAAGGTCTCGGCCAAAACAAACGGATCCGGTGATTTATCCAAGCCGCACAGCGCCATTCTCATCGGCCACAACACCGAACCGCGCCCTTGTTCGCTGGCGTAATCCCATACCGCTTCCCTACTTGACACTTTATTAAATTTATTACTTGGAATGGATATAATTAATTGTTTTACTTTTTCCAAATATTTTATGGTTTGTTCCGCTCCGGTATCTTTCCAGATAAGTCTTTGCGGTTGGTATTCGGGAGACCGAAACAAAAATTCCAACTCGCCGTTATCAATCAGATCATTGATCTCGCCGTAATAAGATATTCGTTCGGCAACTATATTTCGCCAGATCAAATCGGCAAAATCATCATCGGTTATTTCCCTACCCTTGTCATTAAACCGGCGTTTCATTTCCGTTAAATGCTCCGAAACGGGACGATCGTTCAGATATTGCCGGTTTATCCAATTAAATTTAACATCGTCGAACACCGCCCCTCCTTTTTGTACCTGACTTAGATCGAAATGTTCGACCAATTCCTCGGGAGTGAACAGTTCCCGATCATTACCGGGGTTCCAACCCAGAAGTGCCAAATAATTAACTAATGCCTCGGGCAAATAACCCATTCGCCGAAACTCAGTTACCGACACGGCGCCGTGTCTTTTTGACAGCTTAGACCTGTCGGGAGCCAATATTATGGGAAGATGAGCATAATGTGGCTGAGAAAAACCAAAAGCTCGTTGTAAAAGGATCTGGCGCGGCGTATTGGAAATATGCTCTTCGCCGCGAATAATATGACTAACGTCCATTTCCGCATCATCGATCACCACACTTAAGTGATACAGAGGTTCTGCTTCACTTTTAGCTATCACAAAATCTCCCAATTCTTCAGTATTAAAGGTCACCTCACCACGGATAATATCCGAGAAAGTAACCGGAATACCGGGATTTCTAAATCTTATAACTTGAGATCGTTTATTCTCTTCATCGCCGGAGGTATCTTCTTGGGAAATATAAGCACTGCCGTCTTGCAATAATTTTTCTATATAACTTCGGTAAATATCACCTCTCTCTGATTGGCGATAAAATTCATCCCAGTCCAGCGACAACCATTTCATACTTTCCATTATTGACTTTTCATATTCCGGGAACGATCGCTCTCGATCAGTATCCTCGATCCGTAAAATAAATTTGCCTCCGTATTGCCGAGCAAATAAATAATCAAATAGAGCGCTGCGAGCCGCCCCCACGTGCAACCACCCCGTCGGCGACGGAGCGAACCTGGTAGTTATTTTTTTGTCATAATTAGAGTCCGACATAATGATATTTTTTATTGATATTAATTTTTATTTTGTACCATATTACATAATAGACACCTCTTGGCACAACCTTATACTTTGTGCTTTATTTGGAATTTGTTTTTTGTGCTTTGTCTATTGGGTTTTGTGTTTTATTTGTAACTTGTCAGTTGTGCTTTGTGTTTTATTCCCGAAATCACA
>CAYLYL010000003.1:3914-30130 GCA_964388095.1 uncultured Candidatus Saccharibacteria bacterium
AATACCTAATACAAACCCCGAAATCGCTCCGCCCACGGCGGACGATTGGGCAAGCAATCGCGCTCCTCGAGAAGGGCGCGATGTGCTTTCGCCCATAATACCTAATACAAACCCCGAAATCGCTCCGCCCACGGCGGACGATTGGGCAAGCGATCGCGCTCCTCGAGAAGGGCGCGATGTGCTTTCGCCGGTGATACATTCCTGTGTTTTGGGCTTTGATTCACCCCTATTCCTCATGCTCCTCCCCTATTTTTACCAATGTTTCAGCGATCTTGCGAGCGGCATCATCACGATGAAATTCTAAGGCCGCTTTACTCATCTCCTGTAATCGTGCCCGGTCCTTCATTAATTCCTCCAACTCTCGCTTAAAAACCGAGGGAGTAAGGTTGTCTTCCTCTATTACTAAACAAGCTCCGCTCTTTTGATAAGCCATAGCGTTATACAACTGATGTTGGCCGTGAGAGTGCGGCAACGGTATTAAAATACTGGGCACACCCCACGCTGCAATTTCAAACAACGAGGACCCGGATCGTGATATGATCAGATCGGCTAAACCGGCACTCATTTGAATGCCGCGACTATCCAAGAAATCAAAAGGTTTATACCGTTCCGCATCAGAAGAATCTGACAACACGAAATTTGCCGCCCGCTGAACAGCGGTAAAATTATTGACTCCGGTTTGATGAATAATATAAAAATCTTTCACCAGGTCCGGTAAAATGGCCACTATCAGATCATTGATCTTTTCGGCGCCCTGTGAACCGCATAAAACAACCAAAACCGGCTTATCATCTTTTAGGTGCAGATATTCGCGCGCCCCTTCGGTTTGAGGATGTTTTATTTTTTCTCTGATAGGCAAGCCCACTGCGCAAACCTCCTTGTCCGGAAACTGCTGTTTGGCTTGCTCAAAAGCCGTATAAATATAAGTGGCTAAACGTGCCGTTATGCGATTAACTCGCCCTGAAACAGTATCGGATTCATGCATTATTATTGGTATCCGCAAAACTCCGGCCGCTACCACCACCGGAAAAGCGGCATAACCTCCTTTAGTAAAAACCGCATCCGGATAAACAACAAAGATCTTCCATAATGCTTGAAATATTCCCAACACCATCATAAAAGCGTCCCGCAAATTCCACAACGAGAAATACACTCGCAACTTGCCGGCATAAATATGGCGAAATTTTATCGCCAACCTATGTAACTCATCTTCATCATACGGAGTGGACGAGAAGAAATACAACTCCATTTCCCGAACTTTTTGTTCTTTCTTAAGGTTGCGCAACTCTTCCGCAACCGCGATGAGTGGATAAAAATGCCCACCACTACCTCCGCCTGTTAAAACTATCTTCATAATATTATCAATATTTAAGTGGCTTTCCGTTTATGGACAGCCGTCCTGCCGACCTTCTGATAACGAGAAATATTTAAAACTATTCCGCTTAATATCAAAGCGGTTAATAAAGCGGTGCCGCCCTGACTGACAAAAGTAAGCGGGGTACCGGAAAGAGGTATCAATCCGATCATTCCCCCGATGTTGATCAAAGCTTGAGTAGTGAACATAACCACCACTCCCACGACCACCAGCTGCCCGAATGGATCAGAAACCCTGGTAGCTATTCGTACACCTCGCCATAACAGAAGCAGAAAAAGAGTTAACAATAACGCCGCCCCTAAAAAACCCAATTCTTCACCCAGTACCGCAAAAACCGAGTCTCCCATAGGTTCCGGCAAATATTCATTGAATTTTTGGATTCCTTGACCAAAACCCCGCCCCTCAACTCCGCCCGAACCTATACCTATTAACGCCTGACGTCTCTGATAACCGGCACCTTGGGGGTCAACCTCTGATTCCAAAAAGGACTTGAATCTGTCCAAGACATAAGGGCGGGATAATATCAGAGCGATCAAACCGGATATGCCCACGCTCGCCAATATGGCAGTATCTCGCAAGCGCGCTCCGGCGGCAAAGAACATAGCCACGCCGACCAAAATGATAAAAACTAAACTACTGGTATCTTTCTGTAAATATAATAACGAAAAACCGGAAACAGCTAAAAGTATCATCAGAGGAACCAACCCGTAACTGAATTTGTGGATCTTTTTATATACTCCCGATAGCCAGGCGGCACAGTATAATAAAAAGCCGAATTTCAGTATCTCGGCCGGTTGAAAATTAACCGGTCCTAAACTTAACCACCGTGTAGCACCGCCATGCTCAATACCTAAACCCGGTATCAATAACAAAGCATTGGTTATCACCGCCAAAATAAAAATGGTCAATGACACCCTTCTCCAGACCGGATAAGAAACATAAGATAAAATGAACATAAATATTAAACCGACTACTAAAGCCAATAGTTGGCGTATCAAAATAGCACTGAAAGGCGCTCCGTCGCGCGTTAACAAAGCCATAGCAGCCGAGGCGAATATCATAAACCCGCCCAATGCCAACACCAGGACTATGAAAAGGAACGGCCGGTCTACTTTTTGAGTTTGCTTTTCGGTCATATCGCTACTACTTCAGTATAACAAGCGCTAACTTGGTCTACAAGTAAAAACACCGCAGCATAGGGGTGTAAGATCAATTTACTGCCTGACAGTAGCTAATAATATAACCATAAAGCTCAATGTGGCAGAAACAGTAAATTTGAAAGACTGTTCATTATTAAATTATTGCGATAACCGCCAATATAGTACCCAAAAGAGCAGACACGGCACTTATCACCCAGTATCTCATTACTACCTTATAAGAAGGCCACCCGATTGCTTCAAAATGGTGATGAAGGGGCGCTACCCGTAATAACTTATTACCGGTGATCTTTTTATAAATCAGCTGCAGTATAACTGAACCGGAAGTTAAGAATAGCGGCAAAGCCACTATCGGCAATACTATCACCCCATAACCGCCTCCTAAATTATCGGTCAAAAAAACTATCACCGTTAAAGTCAAAGTCAGTGCCATACTTCCGGTTTCGGTCATATAAAAACGAGCCGGAGGAATATTAAACCACAAAAAGGCCAAGCTGGCTCCCACTGTGGCAGCGCTAAAAGCCGCCAGTTCGGTCATTCCCAACGAAAAAGCGATCACTGAATATGCGGTAAATATAGAAGCAAAAACTCCCCCGGCCAATCCGTCTAACCCGTCAATGATTCCACCAGAATAAATGGCCATTGTTACCACCACGAAGAGCGGTATCATCCACCAACCAAGCTCCCATTCTCCCCCGCCCCAGGTGCCGGGTAGACCTAAAGCCTGAACCTCAAGTTTATAATAAAACCACCAACCGCATATCAATCCCAAAGTTGCCACAATTGCCAATCGGAATTTTAAGCTCAAGCCGTCATTTTTGACTATCTCCAGCAGATCATCGAAAAAACCTACTACTCCCCCCAATACTAAAGCCGCCAAAGGCAGCCAGGTCTGTTCACGGCTTAGAAAATTCAATCTCTCCATTACCACTTCGGGAAATAGATTTACCGCTACCCAAGTACCCACCACCGTTAAAAGTACGCTGCTCCAAATTATCACCCCGCCCAAACGCGGAGTGTTGGTATCTCTTTCGTGATGCAGCTCATTAAACACCTTGGCTTCTTTCCCGTCGTAAGCCACTTTGCCGCTTTTTTTCTTCCAAGCACGGTATTGATACAACAGATCAGTAAAAAACGGTGTAATAATAAGCCCTATTGAAAAGGAGGTCAGAGCGGGTAAAAATATTTTCACAAAATCGGCGATCATAATTTACTATAATATTCGGTCAAACGCTCTACCACATATGCCACATCGGTATAACGATGCTCAAAAGTGGAACCCAGCACCGTGACCGCTACCGGCTGATCCGGGATCGGCTCAAATACTATGGCCAAATTACCTCCGGCAGTCAAGGTGTAACCGGTTTTGGACATCTTGATACCGGGTATTTCTTCCACTAATGGATTGGTATTTTTAACCTTATGAACAGTGCCCAGAACCGAGCGTTTCTCTATTTCACGCTCGGTGGTGGACTCGACTTGCTCTGGATGTTCCTCCCATAAATACTTTAACAATTGAGTAACATCATAAGCGCTGCCGCGCGCTCCGTCATCCACCTTATTACTATCCAGGCCGGTGGGGTTAAAAAAGAATGAATGATCCATACCGATCTGTTCGGCTTTTTTGTTCATTAAGCCAACAAAATGATCCTTTGCTTCTTGATAATCATCATTTTCGATATCCTCATTATCATAAGCTCCGGCGGCTATAGCTATGGCAAAAGCCGCATCATTAACCGATGCCACTGAGGAAATATCCCTAAGATCAACGTTGCGCCAAACATCATCAACCCTTAAACCGCTATTGCCGTAGGTTTTTAAATGTTTGTCGGTTATAGTTACCGTCTTGTACTCGGGTAGTATTTCAGACGCCACGGCTCCGGTTAAAAGTTTAGTAATGGAAGCCAAAGGCAGTCTGCGGTATTCATTACGACTAAAAACAGTTAGTTGATGTGACAGATCATAAATATGTACCGCTTCCGCTTTTAAATTGTTATCAAGATCAGCTAAGAGCTCTTGATAATTTTTTGAGCCATCCGATCCCGAAGATATAACCCGATCATCCGGTGGCGACTCGAACACCGATAAGCTCTCGGGTTGTGCATCATAATAAGAGCGAGCTTGAAAGGCCTGACTGTCTGTCGCAGTCAAGAAACGAACCGATACCATCAACAAAATAATACCCACCACAACACAGCTCCAACCCAAGGGCTGCAACGGCTGCTGTTGGCACTTTCTTAACATCGGTTTCAAATACCGTTTTGTTTTTATCCAATACTCATTCCCGAGATCGGTTGCCAATTTCAAATATTCCTTCATATTTTATCTATCTGGTGACCTTTTACTCCCGGCTGTCTTTGGCAGCCAATAATGAACCAATACGCTCTTTCAAGACCTCAAATTCCGGCAATTCTTGTACCCGATTTACACCTAAATGAGCCAACAGATCGGTACTGGGATAATAAACAGCAGCCAAACCTCCGGCATTAACTTTTTTCTCCACCAAACCCCGAGCCGCCAAGGTTCGAAGAATGGAGGCCGAATTAACACCTCTAATATAATCAATATCCTGTCGATCGATCGGGTGATAATGTAGAATAATGGCCAGGGTTTCCCGTCCGGCTCGTCCCAACTCCTTCTGTTGTTCATAACGAAGCGCCTGTTGGATCAAACTCCCCAGTCCGGGATCGGTGGCTAAAAGTGCCGCCGAACCGGAGCGGATCAAACTCAAACCGCTGGATCGTTCGCTTAAACGTCTCTGCAACCCCTCTAAAGCTTGGTCAACCTCTTCTGACGAACACCCAAGTAACTCCGCTAATTCTTCTATTTCCACCTGATCTCCTTTTAAAAAGAGTACTGCCTCCAATTGAGCCGCCCGATCACCGACCTGTGTATTCTGCTCTTCTTGATGATAGGTCATAAGGTAAAACTTAATTACTTCCCTCCGGAGCGGCTTCCATATAAATATCGTTATCGGATTCCACTACTTTGACCAATCCGCGGTGCACCAACTCCAACATAGCCAAAAAACTTACCACCGTTTCTATTTTCTCTTCCCTGCTTAATTTAGCGCCGCCGGTACCGGTATTACGACCGACAAACTCTTTAAAACTCAGCTTCAAATCGCCGCTGATACGGCTTCTTAACGACTCGGCCACCTCCTCTAGTTTGATAGCGGTTTTTACTTGCGCCTGAGGGATGCTGACGACCTCCTCTTGCTGGCGCTGTAAAATATTATACACAGTCTCCCGCAAAACTCCAAGATTTAACTCGGTTCCCGGGGTAAAAACCGGCGGACAAGCTGGCCAAAAATTACGATGGTAAGCCGGTGATCTGCCGATATACCCCTCCAGTTCTGCTCCGGTCTCTTTGATCTTTTTATAAAGCTCCAATCGTTTTTCCAGCAGATCGGCATCCTCCTCTTCTTCCTCGGTCAATTCCACTTCCGGCAATAAGGACCGTGACTTGATCAATATCAATGTAGAGGCGATAAGAATAAAATACGACGCCTCTTCGGAAGGAAAAACCTCTCTTTCCTGAAGATACTGGAAGTATTCTTCAGTCACCCGACTGAGAGAAATGTCGTTAATAAAAAACTTCCGCCTTTCGATCAAAGAAAGCAACAGATCCAGCGGCCCCTCGAACACTTCGGTGCTTATTACTACTCGCGGACGATTAAAAGGTGAAGCGGTCGCCATAGGCACATCTTAGCGAATTATTTTCTCGAAAACAACATTATAAATTCGAATTTTATTGACAAATTACTTCTCTCGTGTTACATAAAAGTTAGGTTCTTATAAAATTACCTGGCTCTTATTTAGTTAGTGTTATCAGTAACGTGGAGCGGAAGAGAACGTCACTCTTCCGGCTGTGTGTAGTCGGCACAGTAAATCCACCTGATGATACTATGAAGATATTAAGAGCTGTGGGTGTGGGGATCTTTTTAATAATTATATATCTGATGCTGGGAGAGGTTTATTCCGCAGCCTCTTCCGCACTGGTGCAGTTCTTTGAAACAGTAGAAGAACTGTTAGCGCAAGTTAGTAGTTATTAAAAAAACAGATCCTTTCCGGCCGCTTTCCCATAAGAGTGGCCGGATGTTCTTGTGTTTGATTGTTCTCAAATTAACACAAAAACCCTCCTCCAATTAAAACTAATTTAATACCACTCTAACCCTGTTATATCTCCAACCTTAGAGCAAGCAACAAATATAATGCCCAATTTGGTGTGCGGGCAGGGAGAATCGAACTCCCGTCTGATGCTTGGGAAGCATCCGTTTTACCACTAAACTATGCCCGCATAGCACAATATCAAAGTAAGCGGGGGGCCTGGGAAGCAATCTTGCTACCACTGAACTATACTCACTTGAAATTTCAATTTAACACCACAAAAACCATTATCTCCAGATTGATTTATCCCAGCTCTTTAAGATCTCCCTTAAATGATAGTTTATAGTTGCACTCAATTAATTCAGTGCGATCTATTCGGAAATACAACGATTAAAACTATCAACAGTTTTGTTATACTGCTCGATCCGAGTCATCAACTGTTGAAACCGCTCATCATACTGATCAACTAATTTCTCGTACTCCTCTACCAATTGACGAAATTGACTTTCGGAATCCCTTAACTCCATTTGCTTCAATTTATCGTAAAGTTCATTCATTTTATCCTCCCATTCATTAAGCAGCTCCTTGCTTTGCATAATATCCTTTCTTAGTTTTGCATCCGGAGCATTACATTCTTCGGCGGAACGACCCAGTATTTGAACCGCCATCCAACCTTTGTGGCCGTCATACTCTCCCTCGGTTACCGCCACTCCGATCTCTCGGTAACCGGAGTTTAACATATTATCACGATGTCCGGGACTGTCCATCCAGGCATCCACCAGATCTTCGTCGTCAGTAAATCCACCCCAGGCCAAATTTTCACCGATCATCAAAAATTCATAACCGGCAACACCGGCAACCTCCTCGGCGGTCATTCCACCCTCGGGATCAGAGTGGGCAAAATATTGCTTATCCAGCATATCTTTTAATTTGATCCGGGCTGCTTGATTCAGTTGCTCATTGGATCTCAATTCAACCAATCCTTTTTCTGTTCTCACTCGGTTAGTTCTGTCTACTACCCCCGATACCGACAACCGCCCTTCGGTCACCGGATTCGGTTCCACCCTTAACGGTTTGGTTTGAGTCGGTTGATACTCATATTCCAACTCGGCCAGCAACTTTTCCTGAGTTTCAGAGCCCAGTTTAGCTATTGCATCTTCCGCCGATATTTTACCTTCACTTATCTCCTGATTAATATTTTTTAGATCATCAGGTTCACCAGAAGGTTCGTTTCCGTCTATTTTTACTACACCAACAATTATCGCCACCACTGCCAAAGTGAACAATAGAGCTCCGTAAACTATTTGTTGTAGCTTTTTAGCTTGTTTCATATTTATAACATAACTTAACTACCGCCGGATGGCCCTCAACCAAACCCGTCAGCTGACAACTTCTTACGTTAAGAAATGAGGAATTACTTAATATCCAACACCTCGAACTCCACCTCGCCGGCCGGAATGCTTATCTTCACGGTTTCACCTTTTTTACGATTAAGCAACCCTTTACCTACCGGCGCATTGACCGAGATCTTGCCGGATTCGGTATCGGTCTCTTCCGAGCCGACTATGGTATAAACCTCCTTCTTTGAGCTATCACCGCGCCGAACCGTAACTTCGGAACCTACCGTCACCATATCGGTCTGGTGATGAGATACGATCTCGGCCGACTGCAAGATAGATTCCAGCTCGGCGATCCGGTTCTCTACCTGGGCCTGCATATCTCTTGCTTCATCATACTCGGCATTCTCAGAGAAATCTCCCAGCGATTTAGCGTATTCCAATGTATCAGCCACCTCTTTCCTTTTATCGGTTTTTAAGTGTTCCAGTTCCTGCTGCAATTCATCGTATTTTTCTTTGGTTAAATATTCTTTGGTTTGGTTATTTGCCATATTTCTATATTTTTAACTGCTTATCAAAATGATAAAGCATTATTTAACTAAAATCAAGTTTTAATAAGTTCTCAAAAAAATTTTACCACATAGACCCCGCTGCCAAACCAAACTCACCGTTTCCGGACCGCCGGTTTTGAGTAAAATAGTTGGGTAATTTTGCATTATTTCGAGTTATCAAGATAGCGATCTTCAAATTCCCGTTTAGCTTGTTGAAAGCTATCAGACTGAATAGCCTTTCTGATATCAGCCATCTGACGGTGCATAAAAGCAATATTATGAATAGAAGCCAAAGTAGAAAAAAGTATTTCGCGAGCCCGAAACAGGTGGGACAAGTAAGCACGAGTATAGTTACAACAAGTGTAACAACCACACTGCGGATCCGGCGGCTGAAGATCATCAATAAATTTACGATTACCGATATTTATTCTCCCGTCCGGAGTATAAAGAGAGCCGGTTCTTGCTTCACGAGTCGGGATCACACAATCAAAGGTATCCACCCCTTTCTCTACCCCATGCCACAGATCAAGCGGCTCCCCGATACCGAACAAATGTCTGGGTTTCTCTTCCGGCAAAACAGAGGTTACCCAACCCACCGACTCCTGCAGATCCTCTTTAATAAATGACCCTCCTATTCCAAAACCGGAGAAATCCATCCCTCCGATAACTTGAGCCGATAACTGGCGCAGATCGCGAAATCGCCCACCTTGAACTACACCGAATAACCCCTGTTTCGATCCGGCTTGAGTATTTTTTTTATGAGCCGCCAGTGAACGAGCCGCCCAATTATGGGTTCTGATCAGGGCTTCTTTTTGATAACTGTAACCCTCTTGTGGAGAGGTGCATTCATCAAAAGCAAAAATGATATCAGCCCCCAACCGGTGCTGGATATCGATAGAGCTTTCCGGAGTTAGTCGATGGAGCGAACCGTCTAAATGAGAACGAAATGTTACTCCATCCTCGTCAACCACAGCTAAAGCTTTCTTTTGTTCGGCCGGAATGTGTCTTGTTCCTTCTTTGGCGACCTTGGTTACTCCCCCGCCTCCATAGGCGGCACCTAAGGAAAACACCTGAAAACCTCCCGAGTCGGTAACTATCGGACCCGGCCAATTCATAAAACCATGTAACCCCCCGGCTTTCTGTATCAGCTGCGGACCGGGTTGAAGCAACAAATGATAAGTGTTGGCCAAAATTATCTCAGCTCCGGCCTCTCGCACCTGCTCTACGGTAACCGCTTTCACCGTTGCTTTGGTACCTACCGTTACAAAAGCGGGAGTAGAAACCGTTCCATGCGGAGTTTGAAGCGTCCCGGAACGAGCGGCGCAACCTGAGGCCTTTTTTTCTATTTGTAATTTTATCGGCATTTTTTCGACATTATGATACAATTGAGCTTAATATTAACATAAAATCACCATTATGGACGCAAAAACATTCAACCATAACCAACAGGAAGAATCGGGATTGACTCCCGAGATAATGAAGAAAGAAGCCAAAGAGCGGATTGGTCTTATTAGCCAAGAATTTCAAAAAGGTTTTGAATTCGTCAACAGCTATACTACTTCGGTTACCTTCTTCGGTTCTGCCCGGTTCCAGGAGGAAGATAAACACTATCAAAATGCTCGTAATTTGGCACACCGAATAGTTACCGAATTAGGCTACTGCGTGGTTACCGGCGGCGGTCCGGGTATCATGGAAGCGGCCAATCGCGGTGCTTATGAAGCGGGCGGACGTTCTATCGGATTAAATATTGAGCTGCCGGAAGAGCAAAACGTCAATCCTTACGTCTCAGAAAAACTGGACTTTCACTATTTCTTCAGTCGCAAAGTTTGTTTATCTTTTTCGGCGGAAGCTTATATTTTCTTCCCGGGCGGATTTGGAACAATGGATGAATTTTTTGAGATACTAACCCTGGTTCAGACCCGTAAGATACACAATACCCCGCTCCTATTATGCGGCAGTGAATTTTGGCAACCGTTGCAGGAGTTCATTCAAGAAGAGTTACTAACTCGAGGAACAGTAAATGAAGAGGATTCTTTCTTGTACACCATCACCGACGATCCTGATACAGTTATGGAACAAATAAAGAATGCTCCGGTCAAACACGGTGTCCGCTCTTCCCGATCTCGGTAAATAATTGCGGTTTAACCAAATATCACAAAAATAAATAAGCAGCAGTTATAACAACAGCCGTTAATCCGATCTGGGAGAAAAGCGAACTTGCCGCCGTTAAGTTGTTGGGAGGACAATGAAAAAAGGTATGGACCTTCAACCACCAGTTTAATGGGAGAAAAGGGAAAGCCAGGCCGATAACCGCCAAAACATCCGGCATTACTCCACCTACAGCGCCCAGTAATACCAGAGTCGGGTCAAGATCTGTTATTTGGACCACCCACAGCGTAACAACAAAAGCTGCCAATGCGTCAGTTCCGATGATCAACAAAGAGATCACGCGGTCCTTGGTGGTTATTTGAGGATATTCCGGAGACGGAAACAGTTTGACCGGATACTCCTCGTGAGGGATCATATCAAGTAAAAAATGAGACACTAATCCAGCCACAAAAGCAGTTAGCGGATGACCGGTCAAGATACCGGCAGCTACTGCACCGGTAAGAGCATGGGGAATAATAACCATATTATTTACCATAAGGAGCAACAGCCGCCACGTATTCCAGTATCGGTTTTAAGGAAGCCGGTCTCCGATTAAGTTTATCTTTTAGATCCACTAAACGATCCAAAAAAAGGAAAGATGCTTGATCTTTTCGATCTATTTTTCGGTAAAGCTCCCGCTCTAACGCAGAAAGTAGAGCAAACCCTTTCCGGGCATCTTTCTCTTGAATAATATCTTCAACTAATTTGATACGTTCAGCCGGTGAAGAATTTAAGAATTCCTCGACATTTACCGGATCTACTCCCGTTCTATCAGTCACCATATCGTCTATTTGTTGCAAACGAGAAACTAAAGTCGGAAGCAAAAAACTATAAGGCGAGGTAACAAGGAAAAAAACAGAATTAAATGGAGGCTCTTCCAGGATCTTAAGTAAAGAGTTTTGAGCTTCAACCGTGAGCTCATCAACCGCTACAATACAAACTTTTCGAGAGTAAACCGGCCTTATTCCAATCCACTTTAGAATAGAACGGCTTTCTTCAATACCCAATTGTATTTGGTTCAAAAAATACAGATCGGGGTTACCTTCAGTCGGGAGTTCGAAGGTTTTAGCCGTTTCTTGCCAAAGCATATCAGCTGTACTTTTAAGATCAGAGCTTTTGACCCAACAGACCACAGCCGAATCGCCGGAATTTATAACCTGACGCCAGTTCGACATAGATATAAAAGATCACAGATCACCTCTTAGTGGTAATACTTCGTTTATAAACATCCAAATGTTCTAAGGCCATTCCGGTACCACGTGCAACACAGTAGAGAGGGTCTTTGGCCAATCGTGCTTTAACACCGGTTCGACGCCTCATTAATTCGGTCAAATTAGGCAGCATTGAAGATCCTCCCGACATGGTCATACCTTTTTCAATAATATCGGAAGAAAGTTCCGGCGGAGTTTCCTGTAACACCTCCTTCACCGCCCTCACCATCTCACGCAGGTCTTTATTGATGGCCTTCAATACTTCATTACTTCCCAATTCTATTGATCGGGGCAAACCGGAAACAAAATCTCTTCCTTTTACTGTCATTTGTTTTTCCTCATCCAACGGGACCGCCGATCCGATATTGATCTTTATATCTTCGGCCGTTTTATCACCGATGGCTAAATTGAAATTTTTCTTGACATAATCAATTATTGATTGATCCAGTTTACTGCCTCCGTATTTGACAGATGTGGAAGTAACAATTCCACCCAATGAAATAACCGCCACGTCGGTTGTTCCCCCGCCAATATCGATTATCATATGACCGGTCGGCTCCTGTATCGGAATACCGGCTCCAATAGCCGATAAAATGGGCTCCTTAACTACATAAGCATTGCGGGCACCGGCTTTGACCGCCGCCTCTACTACGGCTCGACGTTCAGTTGAAGTAACCCCGGCCGGAACCGAAACCAAGACATCAGGTTTAAACGGATTGAATACACTAAGTGATTTTTTTAGATAATATCTAAGCATGGCCTCGGTTATCCGATAATCAGCTATTACACCGTCTTTCATCGGCCGATAAGCCACTATCGCTTCCGGGGTTTTTCCGACCATATTTTTAGCCTCTGCACCCACCGCTACTATCCTTTTATCTTCTTCGGCTATTGCCACGACTGACGGTTCGTTCAACACGATCCCTTTACGTGGTACAAAAACCAAAATATTGGCAGTACCCAGATCTATTCCTATTTTGTTAGTAAAAATCCCCATAACTATTAAAATACCGATTACTTGTTCACGCTCTGCTGTTGACCTGCTAACTATAACATACAAATTTTTTGATTTCCAGAAATTCGCCTCGCCTGTATTCCAACTGTCATTTTCCACAACTTGCCAATAATATAGCATAGATGATATATTAAAATAAGTTATGATAATCTATCAGGTGTTGTTTAAGCACCTTATATGGCGCCACTAAATTGATCTTATATCCTTTTATTAAAAATTTACCTTTATTTAAACGGTTTTGATATCATAAGGTGATAAGAAACAAATTTAGAGCGGGGCAAAAAGTAATTATAATAACAATTAGTTAATATGAAAGATTCAACTGCAACAGAGCAAGATTTTGACCACACCCTAACTTACATCGGAGAATTGGTTCAGAACCTTCGTCAGGAACGAGGAATCACCCAAAAAGAACTGGCTACCCGACTAAAAACCACTCAAAGCGCAGTGGCTCGAATCGAAAAAGGAGAACAAAACTTAAGCGCCTTAACCCTTTCTCGTATCAACAATGCTCTAAAGGCCAATCTGGTAAATTTGAGCTCCGGTTCTATTAATTTAAGAATTGAGGGAGGGCGTAAATTAAAGGGCGAAATAACAACCAACTCTTCCAAAAACGGTGCTGTTGGTTTGTTGTGCGCGTCTCTTCTCAATCGTGGTAAAACCACTCTACACCAAGTGCCCCGCATTGAAGAGGTTTTTCGTATAATAGAGGTTTTGGAGAGCATCGGGGTAACGGTGGTCTGGCGCGGGTCATCGGTCACCATTACCCCTCCGGAACAATTCGACCTCTCTTCCATTGATCGTCAAGCGGCCTCCAAGACCCGCAGTATCATAATGTTCATTGGTCCATTGATCCATCGTCTAAACCCCTTTGCCTTACCTAAGGTTGGCGGTTGTCGTTTGGGGTCACGCTCGATCAAACCTCACATCTATGGACTGGAGGAAATGGGAGTAAAGATAGAAGACCGCTCCCATGACCTCCAAATATCCGGTTCACAGATCTCACCGGCCGAAGTAATAATGTATGAGGCCAGTGATACTGCTACCGAGAATTTATTAATGGCGGCAGCCGGAATTTCCGGTAAGACCGTGATCAAGTTCGCAACCGCCAATTATTTTGTCCAAGACCTATGCTTTTACCTGGAAAAGCTGGGAGTAGAAATAGACGGCATCGGTACTTCTACCTTAACGATCAAAGGCCGCGATAATATAGCTCAAGACATAGAATACACCATAAGTGAAGATCCCATAGATGCTATGTTCTTCTTGACATCCGCCATAACCACCAGATCCACCCTTACCATTCGCCGCTGTCCGATAGATTTTTTGGAACTGGAACTCCTTAAGCTGGAAAAAATGGGTTTGAAATACGAAAGATCAACCTCTTACACCTCACACAATCAACGTACCGTCTTGGTTGATCTTCATATCAAGCCGTCCCGCCTGAAAGCTTTGGATGAAAAAATAGAACCGCGACCCTACCCCGGCTTGAACATTGACAACTTACCGTTTTTTGCCGCCATCGCTACTCAAACCAAAGGCCAAACCTTTATCCATGACTGGGTTTACGAAGAGAGAGCCATTTACTTCAAAGAGTTAGATAAACTGGGAGCACAAACATTACTGGCTGACCCACACCGGATCTACATAAACGGACCCACCAAGCTGCAAGCCAATGAGATCATCTGCCCGCCGGCTTTAAGACCGGCCGCCATAATACTTATTGCCATGCTGGCTGCCAAAGGTACATCGGTGTTGCGTAACATCTACAGCATCAATCGCGGATACGAGGACATCGCTGCCAGACTGCGCTCGGTAGGAGCCGAGATAGCTATTTTTTCTGATCTCTAGGATAGCATTTAATGGTTGTTTGTAATTTGCCTTACCCAACGAACCGAGCCGAGCCCCTCCTGAGGGGCTCGGTGGGCAAGCAATCGCGCCCTTCTAAAGGACGCGGTGTGCTTTCGCCCGTAATACGATCCTGTACTTTCTTTTACTTGTACCTTGTGTTTTGTTCTTTCTTCCCCATAATACAAAATACAGACCCCGTGATACGATCCAGTGCTTTGTGCTTTTCCGCACAATACAGGATCGATGATCTGTTATTATAATTATGTATATTCTTTCAGTAGCTCCCATTAGCCGTGGCATATCAAAAAAACAGCTTTCTTATTACACCTCCAAGCAACTGGCACCGGGTGCTTTGGTGGAAATTCCGCTTCGTTCCGGCTTCCGACCGGCCATTGTGTTAAACACCAAAACCGTTTCTGATGCCAAGACCTCATTAAAAAAGGCCTCTTACCGGTTACGTCCGATCAAGCAAGTAATAGCGAACCAGGCATTTTCAGACGCCACTTTACAAGCAATATATCAAACCGCCGAATGGTATAACGCTTCGATCGGAGCTCTGTTGAATCACCTCTGTCCGGAAACTATATTAAAACAACCGCCGGAATATTTTTCCGAACTACCCTTGCCTCAAGATACTCCCGGACAAGCTTTTGAATGTTTAGCGCTTAAAGCGTCCTATCACAACCAATTAGAACATTATTCTCAACTGATCCGCGAGGAATTCTCCCGCAAAAGATCTTTGATTATCCTGACTCCCACCAAGACCTCAGCTGAACAATTAAATAAAGTTTTAACCAAGGGTATAGAACAATACTGTTTCACCTTCCATCATGAGATCAAAAAAACGGAACTTATAAAGAACTGGCAGCGAGCGCTGACCGAAAAACACCCGGTATTAATAATTGCCACCCGTAGTTTTATGACCATTCCCCGCTCTGATCTCAATACTATGATAATAGATGAAGAAGGAAGTACTTCGTATGAACCACTTGATCGCCCCTTTTTCCAACCACAAAAAACAGCGGAGTTTTTGGCTCACAATCGCCGCCTCCGGTTAATAAAAAGCGATTTAACACTTTCGGTCGGAACTTTTCACCAACTTGAAGTTGGCAATTATCACGAACTATCACCGATCTCATTCCGCTTGCCGGGTCCATCTGATTGGCGGATCATCGACACCTCGAGCACGAGTTCTCAGGAACGTTCTTCGGAATACGATCAAATATTCAGTCCGGAGGTAGATGATCTGATACAAAGAACGCGGAACCATAAAACTTCAGCTCTCCTTTATTCCGCCCGCCGAGGTCTGGCTCCCACAATAAACTGCGACGATTGTCAGCATTCCTTAAATTGCGAAAATTGCGGTAAACCGCTGGCTTTATACACAACCTCTGATAAAAAACGTCAGATGATCTGCTCCGGATGTAGATCCTATTATCCACCGATTGACAACTGCCCTTACTGTCAAGGAAACCGTCTTACATCCTTGGGCTGGGGAACGGAGCGAGTTGAAAAAACCCTGCTTGATCGTTATCCCGAAATCCCCGTAATTCGCATGGACTCTCTCAATACCGGCACTTCACGGCAGATCGATAAAAAGATCCAACAGTTTAATGACACGCCGGGCAGTATAATGATCTGCACCGATATGGTGATCCCTTATTTAAATTCTCACTTAAAACCTTACTTTACTGCCGTGATATCACTGGATTCCTTATTAACCCGTCCCGAGTATTCGGTGCAAGAAAGAGTTTTTCGAGTTCTGGCTCGTCTCCGCGCCGCCACCACCGAACAATGTGTTTTACAAACTCGTAATTCGGACTATCCCGGTCTGGAACTTTTAACCGCCACCAACAGCCGTCATTTTTATCGACAGGAGCTGGAACTGCGGGAGAGATTTTCCTACCCGCCATTTGTTGTTTTGATCAAGATCGTATTTGCCGGACACACCGACCAACTCTCGCAATTAATCCGGGACTGGGAGTACAAACTGGCCGATTACTCGCCTCAAACATATGCACCATTGACCAACACTACTGCCCGAAAAGGTGAAAAAAATCACAACATTCTAATAAAGATACCGGTCAAAAACTGGCCCGACCGCCAATTAAACTCGATCTTGAGCGACTTGCCGCCGAAACATCTTGTTTTTGTAAATCCATCAAGTATACTATAAATTAGATTGTAGCATGGGGTTTGTATTATGTGTCATGGGCGAAAACGCTTCCCATTGTTTGCGGTAATGTTGTGCCTTAGGTATTATGATTTCTTCCCTAAATACCTAATACCGACCCCATAATACGATTCTGTGCTTTCTTCCCCATAATACCTATTACCAACCCCATAATACAGAACTGATCCGTAATACAAAATTCGTAACATGACTCAAATCGTACAAAAAGGTGATCCGATTCTTAGAGAAAAAGCTCAACCGATAACCGAAGAAGAATTCGGTAGTGACTGGCTACAACAAGTTATTGAACAAATGAAGGAAGCACTGAATACCCAAAAAGACGGAGCAGCTTTGGCGGCACCACAGATCGGTATTGGTAAACAACTTTTTGTGGTCAGTCACCGCATATTTCAACATCTCGATGGTTCGGAAAGATATGATGACGATAAAGAATTCATTAACCCCGAGATAATTAAGAGATCCCGGGAGACCGAGTGGATGGATGAGGGTTGTTTAAGTGTACGTCCCTGGTATGGACAAGTGAAAAGACATCAAAAAGTACGGTTAAGAGCGTACGATATTATGGGCAATAAGTTTCACTGGAATGCCAGCGGTTTGATGGCTCAGATATTTCAACATGAAACCGATCATTTAGCCGGTGTTTTATTCGTTGATAAAGCACGTGATCTAACCGACCAACCACTTGATCAAACCGAGTACAATTAAATTGACTGCAGATAAAAGATCTTTTGATTTTATGTTTGAAAATAGAACACCTTTGGTTTTCTTCGGTAGCGACCAAATAGCTGCCAATACCATAAAAAATTTATCGAAACAGAGTATTCAACCTCAGTTAATAGTCACATCAGAAGATAAACCGGTAGGCCGTAAACAGACCGTCACCCCGCCACCCCCCAAAAAACAAGCGGAACTTGCAGGTATTAAAGTACACCAGCCTCCCAAATTAAAAGGAAAACACCTTGAAACCACTCAAAGTTTATTAAAAAGTTACCGTGACGGAATTTTTGTAGTTGTTTCTTACGGACAGATATTACCTTCCGAGATAATCGACCTGCCTCGCTTTGGTTGTCTTAATCTGCACTTCTCCCTTCTGCCTCGCTGGCGCGGACCGGCCCCAATGACCAACACTATTCTTTACGACCACAGTGCCGGCTTATCGGTAATAAAAATGGATACCCAAATGGACCACGGTCCGATACTTTCTTCGCAAGAGATAACCGCTACTCCATGGCCGCCTTCAATAACTCAACTTAGAGAAGAACTAACCAGCGAAGGCGGACGGCTACTGGCAACCACAATACATAAATGGCTAAACGGTCAAATAACCCCCCAAGAACAAGACCACTCCCGTGCTACCTATTGTCGTAAAATAACCAAAAAAGACGCCGAACTTGATCCGTCCGATGAACCGGCCTTTAATTACCGTAAAATTTTAGCCTACCAAGAGTGGCCTCGGCCTCACTTTTTTATCAACTATCAGGGAAAAAGAATGCGTATTATAGTTACCGAAGCCGAACTAACTCCTCAAAAAGAATTACTTATTAAGCGCATCATTCCGGAAGGAAAAAAGGAAATGGACTGGCAGGAATTCAAACAACGTTACCCCCTTATTGATTCGCCTTTCTCCTGATCTGCTTGGTATTTATTTACTGTCAACCTGCCGAAGGCGGACACTAAAATTAGGTATACGCTGGTAAATGCTAAATTTTTCGCTCGTCATAAGATAAATTTCTGATACATTTTCCAAGATAACGATAGCGGGATTTA
This sequence comes from uncultured Candidatus Saccharibacteria bacterium, assembly GCA_964388095.1. Classification (GTDB taxonomy): domain Bacteria; phylum Patescibacteriota; class Minisyncoccia; order Phycocordibacterales; family CSBR16-193; genus CAYLYL01. Next base: position 22,630 of record CAYLYL010000003.1, read on the forward strand.
TTTTTCTGTACCCTAATATGATTACGATGAATAAAACGAGCCGGAGTTCGAAAAGCCGGATGACCGCGACGATTTCCTAACTGGTGATGTTTTTTCATAAGCCGAATTAATAGAGTATTACACCTGCTATCAACAACAGCTAACAGCTGTTAGCTACGGTTGGTTGTCATTAACTCCGCTTTTTCCATTCTCTGTTTGAGCCAGTGACCGGACTTGAACCGATAACCTACCGCTTACAAAGCGGTTGCTCTACCATTGAGCTACACTGGCTTTCATTGAGTCCCGACGCTCGCCCCGACCTCCGGCTTTCAGTCGGAGCGTCCGGACTACACGCAACTGTGCCTCTATTATTAATTTACTTTCTTCTCGTCATCCGTTCGGTTATAAAAGAGCCGGCGGCGGGAATTGAACCCACGACCTACCGCTTACGAAGCGGTTGCTCTACCTCTGAGCTACACCGGCATATCTTCCACTCACTTTTGACAGTACGATCAGATCGATCTTTTCTATTCCTTTTACACTCGTAAATTATCACCATTATAATGTGCCATTTTCATCCCTTTTGCGTCTGCGATACTTCAAACGCAGTAAAAAACGATAACTGCATTCTAAAAGAGACATCAGCTTTTCAATTAGCAACCGGATGGTTCTTTTAAGCAGCCCAATAAAAGGTAACAATAAATATCGTGTCGCCACTTGTTTAACGACATCATTCACTGCCACCACTAAGCGCGCTCCATAAGTATAGAACTTATCTAAATATACATCAACTCTATCACGTACCGATCGCCATATTTCAAACGATCGACCTCGATAAAGCTCAATTAACCGAAAAATAACCAATAACAAAAAGGCCAGTAAAAAAACAGTGGTAATTGTAAAGTAGCTAATATCCATAAATTGGATCCACTGTTAGTTATTCAGCGCCCAAAAATATCATAACGAATATTATTCGGTTCCTACTTCGTAGCGAGTAAAACGGACTATTTCTATCCGTTCTTTGAACTTCTGAGTAGCATCCTCTATTAGATTAGCAATGGTCTTATCCGGATCCTTTACATACCCCTGCTCCAACAAAGTTCGTTCAGCAAAAAAGGTTTTCAACTTCCCTTCCACTGCTTTTTCTCTTGCTTGTTCGGGCTTATCGGCAAACTCCTCCTCAAAGCGTTCTTTCATCCGTTGCCTCTCTTCATCTGAAACATCTTCCTGTTTCAGATACTGCGGGTTCATAGCTGCTATATGCATAGCTATTTCATAGGCCAGCTTTTTGAATTCTTCATTATTGGCAACAAAATCGGTTTCGGCATCTAATTCCAATAATACCCCCACATTTCCGTTGTTGTGAATATATGACTGAACTACTCCGGCACCCAAGGTGCGGTCCTGTTTTTTTCGTTGAACCTCCTTGCTCTTCTCCTGCAAGATCTTCCAGGCCTTTTCTTTATCTCCTCCCGCCTCTTCCAAAGCCTTTTTACATTCCATAACCGATATCCCGGTTTCTTGTCGCAGCTCTTTTATTTCCTGTGAAGTAACACTCATAATGATTTTTTGATTAAATTTCGACTAATGTACAGATGCGTTAAGTCTCAAATTTAGAGTTTTGCCGCCTTAACACCTTTTTGATAACTACGACCCAGTCGAGAGAGCACCAGATTAACCGCTTTGGGTGAAGCATCATTGCCCGGTATGGGATGATCGGCCTTGGTCATATCACAGTTAGAACTTGAGAAACTGATTATCGGTATATTAAGTTGACGAGCTTCCTGTACCGCATTATTCTCTTGCTCCAGATCGACCACTACCATTGCCGACGGCAGTTCGTTTAAACTTCGCAGGCCATCAAATCTCTCTCTAAGATCCTCGATCTCTCGTTCTATCAATAAGCGTTCCTTTTTGGTATATCGGGAAAATTCTCCCTTTTCCATTTGCTGTTCCAGCCCTTCTAATCTTTCCACTCGGCTCCGAATCTGACCAAAATTGGTAAGCGTGCCCCCGATCCAGCGACCGTTCACATAAGGCATATTTATCGCTTCGGCCGCCTTTTTAATTGCGGCACGGGCTTCCATTTTACCACCAACCCATAAAACCGTTTTATTAGATGAACCGAGCTGCTGCAGATATTCTTCCGCTTGCCGGCATTTATCACTAACCTTTTCCAAATCAAAGATCTCGACTTTATTTTTAGTCCCAAAGATATAAGGTTTAGCGCTGGGATGCCGCCGCGCCCGGACCTGGCCATAATGAACACCGGCCTCGAACATTTCCTTGATCATATCGTCGCCTCCGGCGGTTTCTTCATTAACCTGAGTATCATTTGAAGTAGTATTTGTTGTTGTTTCAGTGGTTATCATGTTTTTTCTCTTTAATATGGTAGCTAAGTTTACCAAAATATTATCTTTAGTGCAAGCTCCGAGAGCTCCCGACGCCGTTTAAAATCGATTGAAAATAATAATTAAAGCTCAAGCTGTCCCTTAAGGTACATTATCGTTATCCGGTTCAGTATTATTCTTGATCATCACCGCCCTCTTGCTCGAACTCCTGGTGGTAAGCATCTATCAGCGGCTGAAGTTGGCCGGCCAAAATATCCTCGATCCCGTGCCAACTCTTTTGCAATCGATGATCCGTTACCCGATCCTGCAGTATATTGTAAGTTCTTATCTTTTCCGACCGATCAGCTCGGCCGATCTGCTGCCGTCGTTCCTGAGCCTCTGCTTGGGCCTCTTGCTCTCTTTTGACGGTTTCCAGTTTGGCCTGCAAAATACTCCAGGCCTTTTCCCGATTTTTATGCTGACTACGCTCCTCGGTACAATGCACCATAATACCGGTCGGTCTATGAGTTAACTGAACCGCGGTTTCAACTTTATTAACATTTTGTCCGCCGGCCCCGCCGGAGCGAGCAAACTCCACATCGACCTCGGAAGGCTCAATGATCAGCCGGGTTTTCTTTCTTACCGGCATAATTGCCACCGAAGCTGTAGAGGTATGGATACGTCCCGATTTTTCAGTAGAAGGTATCCGCTGCACCCGGTGTACACCGGTCTCAAAGCGCAGGTCACGATATGCCCCCTGCCCTTTAAGTTCAAAAGAAGCCTCTTTATAACCACCTAAAGAGTTCAAGGATTTTCCTAACGGATTAAAACTCCAGCCCTTAATTTCGGCATATCGGCGATACATCTCGGACAGATCCTCGGCAAATAATGATGCTTCATCACCTCCGGCTCCGGCCCTGATCTCTAAAATAATATGATTGGGAAAGTCCTCCTCTCTCTCCTCTTTAGAGATTATATCCTCCATTTGTTTCCATAAACTGTTCTTTTGGTCAATTATCTGTTCTCGCTCCTCTTTTCCCAATTCGGCCATCTCCCGGTCTTTTTCCATTAATTTTTCCAGTTCCCCCTCTTGGTCAAGAAGTTCCAGATATGACTGAGCCAAAAATGCGGTTTTGGGGTTATTTTTAAATTTTTGCAGTTTTTCTTCTTGCTGTTCCATATGGTAAGTATTCACTCAACATCAAAGTAATACAAAAAATTAAGATTTGGTTATATAAACAATCCTGATCCCGGGTATTAATATTACCCATTTTCAGAGCATCTTTCTACCGGCTATCAAGGTTGATAGCCGACATCGATAACACCGGTATTGGTTTGATTTTACCTTTTTTGTTGAGCTGCCTGCTGGCGAGCTTTGAACTTCTCTACCCGTCCGGCATTATCCATAACTTTCTCCTGTCCGGTATAAAAAGGGTGACAGTTACTGCACACCTCAACATGTTGTTGCTCCTTCACAGAACCGATAGTATGAACCGCCCCGCAGGAACAGGTAATCTGGGCTTGTTTATAATATTCGGGATGAACTTCTTTCTTCATAAGACAATTAATTATAGGCTTTAAGTAAAAACGCCTTTCAACCAATAAAATATTTGATAACCGGGTTATCAGTGCTCTATAAATTAACACAAATTCACCCAAACAGCAACAGCATTCTTACACCGAGATCAATAAACTACCTCGCAGCAAACTGACTAGGTATTTTATTTTTACAGCCCCTTGTGTTGTAAAAAGCAACTTATATGAACAACAATTTTAGTATTAAAAGGGTGGGAAACCAATTTAGTGCGGAGCTAGTTACGATCGGCCTGATCCAATACTTCAATATCACGTTGTAACTGGGCAGCATTTTGCATCACCCCATCTCCATAAAAAGAGTTGTGCGGGTTATTCCAGCCGCTACCGGCATAATAACGAAGCGCGGCTTCACGTTCGGCCGAATAACCACCGCGTGCCGCCCCCAGATCTTGGAGGTAGAGAGCTGAAGCGGTAAAAGCATGCTCCGGATTCCAGGGATCGGGAACACTTACTCCGGTCGCCTGTGCTATTTTCGGTTGATACTGCGCCCAAGTAGTCGGAATGAATTGCGCCGGACCCATTGCTCCACCCCATCCGATCTGCATCGGACAGGAAAGCGGTTGTACATCGGGATCACGACCCAACTCCTCCATCAATCGGCGATAAACGGTTTGATCATCCCGCCAGGAATTATCATTTGGTCCCGGCATAATGTCTCGCCACCCCAATTGATCACCGGGGCGATTACAGGTACCTACATTGACCCCGAACCGTCCATCCCTTAGCCCGGACTCTTGCTGAAATACCGCCAAGAGAAAAGCGGGACGTACCCCTGTTGCCTGCTCAGCCTTTCGGGCATACTCTAGAGCATCACCGAACGGGATGTCATCGGTGTCTCGCAGAGCAAACAAACGACTGCGTATTTCGGCCGCTTCTTGCTCCCTTCTTCTCAATTCTTCCTCGTAAGCAGCTTCTTGTTGCCGACTTAGAGATAATAAATATTGTTTTTCGGATTCTTTATTCTCGATCCGTTGTTTTTCGTGCTCAATGGTCATTCGGGCATCCATTTCGGCATCTTGTTTTTCATTCAACTCCTCCCGCTCTTCTCTGTTCTCCTTTCTTAAATCCTGCAACTCCTCAACAGTATCATTTATAGACCTCTTCAACGAATTGTAATCATCAAGATCAACAAAAAAATCCGACAGACTGGCATTACTCAACAGCGCCTCAACCATGGAAAAAGAGGCTTGCTGATCGGTTTGACGTAAAAGGTAAGCTAAGTGATTCTTGCGCTCGTCAATATCATCTTCCAACTCTCCGATAGTCGCGGTTCGATCCTCGATCTCACCACCTAATTGTTGAATGGTAATGGTTTTGGCTTGAATATTTAACCTTGCTTGCTGGATCTCGGATTCCAAGATGGCGATATCACGTTGAATGGAAGCTGATTCTTGACGCTGTTGACCCAATATCTGCTCCTGCTCGGCTATCTGTTTCTCTACTTCTTCCAACTCTCTTTGCAGCCGTTCTTCTTCCGCGGTCATTTGAGCATTTCCGGACCACACCACATTAAAAATCCCTCCGGTTAAAACCAAAACCATTATGGCTAACAATCCGTAGGAAATGACTTTCGTTGGCATATTCTTTGATGTAAGATAGAACCGTACAAACTTAACAAACCCGGCTATTCTTCTGCCTCTCCCTCTTCTTCCTTGCCCTTCTTCTCCACCTCAATGCTGGAGAAATCAACTTCTCCGCCAGCACTGTCATCTTCTTCAGCCTCCTTCTCTTGAGAACTTACTGCAGCAACTACTTCTTGCGGATCTTCGATCAACTCCACTCCCTTGGGTAAGACCAGGTCATCGGCCAACACCTGACTGTCCAGATCCTTGAGCCCCGAAACATCGACTTCAATATATCCGGGCAGATCGTGCGGAGAAGCTTCCACCCGCAACTCATGCATTACTTTAACCAAGATCGCGCCTTGCTCTTTAACCGCCGGAGAAACACCTACAAATTCCAACGGTACCGCAACTTCCACTTTGCGACCCTCTTCAAACACATAAAAATCAGCGTGACGCGGTAGGTAAGTAACCGGATCAAAATCTACATCGGTTATCAATGCATCAAGCTGTCCATCCGGTGACTCTAAAGTAACCACCGTGGACTCGCCGGCTTCGCGCCAGACTCTTTCAAATTCGTTAGATTTAACCACCACCGGCGTAGAGGTCTGAGTACGACCGTAGTATACTGCCGGCATATACCCCTCTTTTCGCAGAACATGGGATTTTTTGTTGCCATCCCTTTTTGCTATTTGTATACTTGTCATCACCTGTTATCTTACTATAATTAATAATATAAAGCAAGAGTTTTAAGCCAACTAATCACCCAAATAACCGGTCTCAGAAGGACCGTTAGGAGATCCAGACCATCAACAATAAACCGATAACACCGACCAAACCGGCGTAAATAAGAGCCGGCAGAAGGGTTATGCGGATAATATCACCCTCCCGATCGGTTAAACCAACAGTAGCCTGAGCGGTAAGAACATTGTGAACAGCCAGCATATTCCCCAAGGCACTGCCGGCAGCTTGGAGAGCCAGCATCAACACGACCGACAGTCCCAAGGTTTCGGCCATACCGGTCTGGAAAGATGAAAACAATAGATTCGATACCGTAGAACCACCCGCGATAAAGGAACCCAGCATACCCAAAAACGGTGACAGGAATACCGTTAGAAACGGGATCTCGGGTAAGGTTTCAGCTATATGAAGCGGCATGCTTTGCAAACCGGACAAGTTATCACCCGAGCTGCGAAATATCTGAACCAGCCCCAATACCGCCAACAGCCCGATCATCGGTTTGGTTAATCTTTGGACGGTTTGGGTTCCGGCTGCGATTAGTTGTTTTCGGTTTAAACCCCAAAAAACAGCCGTGATCATACCGGCGATCAAGAAAACTACACCCGGGGAGTTTAAAATATCCAGCTGGCCTTCAGTTAAACCCGGCAGATGACTCAGATCCAAACTAAATTCGCTTAACTTATCGCCCAGACCGATGAACGGCGCCCGAGTAAGGATCAACAAAAAGATAACTAATAAATACGGCCAGAAGGCCTTTAAAGTTCCACCTTGGTGGTTGGGTTGTTGTTGTGATACATTCTCCGCCTCGGCTGAAACTATCGGATCTGCGGGTCGAAATAACCCGAAACGAATTATCAGTACGACCAGTAAACCGCCCACCATACCCCCAACAAGAGCCGGAAATTCCGGTGTTAGCCAGTAACTGGCCAGATAAGCCGGTATTAAGTAACAGAAACCGGCTATCAAGGCAAAAGGAGCTGCTTCCCAACCTCTTTTTAGAGAGCCGGTGTGGGACCTGGCGGCTATTAACGAGATAACAAGCGGTATAAAAAAACCGGCCAGCAAATGTAGTAATGAGGCGGATACAGCGATCTGTTGCAGCTGTTCGGCGCTCGGAGTAAAACCTTCAACTATCGCACCTTCGGCGATCCCGATCGTTATAGGTAAACCTACCGCACCAAAAGTTACCGAGGCACTGTCACCGATCAAAGCAATAGCTACCGCCGTCAGCGGTTTAAAACCAAGGATAACCAAAAGAGGCGCCGCCAGCATTCCGGGAGTACCGAAACCGGC
>CAYLYL010000004.1:0-28476 GCA_964388095.1 uncultured Candidatus Saccharibacteria bacterium
TCCCATTAAAAGATAAGCGGGGTTATGCTAAAATAGCTTAAGTATGAAAACATTTAATTTCCTCAAAAAACCTTGGCTTTGGGTACTGGTTCTATTAGTAGTTATTTTTATTGTTTGGCAAGTAAATCAAGAAGACGAACTTGATATAAGCACCGAAACTATTGCCGCGCGCAATATTGAGGAAGTTATAACCGGTACCGGCCATGTTAAGGCACAAGACGACCTTGAGGTTTCTTTTGAGTTATCGGGAACTTTGGAAGAAGTGTTGGTCGAGGAAGGAGATGAAGTGGAAGCCGGAGAACCGCTGGCTCGACTGGACAGAGAACTGGCCCGAGAGGAGCTGGAGCAAGCCCGCTTTGAACTCAGTGCTCAAGACGCTCAACTCAGGGAAATGATGGCCGGTGTAACCGAAGAAGATGCTCAAAGAGCTAGAGAACAAGTAAAAACCGCCAGCACCTCGCTGGCCAACGCCCGCGAGAGCCTGCAAGACACACAAGAAACTCACGAGACCAGGGTAAAAAACGCCCAAGAAGACCTGCTAACCACCGGACTGCAGACCAAACTGGCCAGCGAAGAACAAAGAACCCGTTATAGTTATCAGCCACCCGAGATAACCGGCTCCTACACCGGTAAAGATAGCGGTGAATACCGGATAACACTTTTTTCTTCGCAGACTGACAGCGGTTATTCCTTCCGTTATCAATCAAATTTAGAAGAGGGCGGTACCGGACGAGTTTCCACTCGCACTTCTCAACCGTTGGGCAACAAGGGGCTGGAGATACGTTTTCCGGAGAATTTTGCCCGTCATCGCGGTTTGGAGTGGGTGGTAAAAATACCCAACACCGATCATCCCGAATACACCAAATTACGGCAGGCCTATGAAAGCGCTCAAGAAAGCCGCGACAAAGCGGTACGGGAAGCCGAACGCCGGATCAGAGAGGCGGAACAAAATCTCCAAGCCGCGCAAGCCGAATATCGAGCCGCGGTAGCTGACGTACGAGGTGAAAAGATAGAAACCCAACAAGCAGCGGTAGAAAGAGCCGAAATCGCTATACGTTCGGCCCAAACCAAACTCAATAAACACACCCTCTATTCCCCTTTGGACGGTGAAGTATATCTGAAACACCTCTCACGCGGAGAGACCGTATCACCGGGAACTCCGGTTTTCTCCTTGTCAGGCGGTGACCAACCTCACCTGGAGATCTTCATTCCGGAAGTGGATATCACCAACTTGGAGCTCGGCGACCCGGCAATAGCTCGTTTTGACGCTTTCCCTGATGAGAGATTTGAAGCTAAAACTACCCGGATCTCGGGCACAGCGGTAGATCGACAAGGAGTAGCATCTTTCAAAACCCGACTGGATCTGCAAGATCCCGACCCCCGAATAAGAACCGGTATGACCGCCGATCTGGATATTACCACTGCCGAAAGAAGTGATGTTGCGGCAATTCCCGGCCGTGCTTTGATCAGAAAAGAGGACGGATTCTTTGTTCGAGCAATGAAAGATAACACGTACGAGTATCGCCCGGTATCCCGCGGCCTGAGGGGTAGCGACGGCTGGATCGAGATCACCTCGGGACTGGAAGAGGGCGACGAGATAATTGTCTATGCCGATGACCAAGCCCTGCAGCAATTGAAAGAAAAAAATGATGATTAAGTTATGTTGATCGAACTTGCAGACATTCACAAATCATTTCAAACCGGCGAGGTCACAACCGAGGTGTTAGCGGATATATCTTTTACTATTGAACAAGGAGAGTTTACTTCCATTCGCGGCTCTTCCGGCTCCGGCAAATCGACCCTATTACACATTTTAGGCTTTCTATCCCTGCCCACCTCCGGAAGTTACCGCTTTCAAGGCAAGCAGTTCAGTGAATACAGCGAGGAACAAGTGGCCCGCATTAGAAATCAGGAGATGGGGTTCGTTTTTCAGTCCTTTAATCTGTTGGGTCGTTCCACGGTTTACGATAATGTCCGCCTCCCCTTGCTTTATTCCCCGCGTCCGGAAAACGAATGGGATGAAAAGATCCGCCAAGCCATAACGACGGTGGGTCTGGACCATCGCATTGACTACCAAACCTTTAAACTATCCGGCGGTGAAAAACAACGAGTGGCTATAGCCCGAGCGTTGGTCAATGAACCTAACGTAATTTTTGCCGACGAGCCGACCGGCAACCTGGACTCGGTCTCGGGAGGAGAAGTGATGCGAACTCTTCAACAGCTGCACAACGAACTTGGTCATACCATCATCCTGATCACCCATGATGAATTCACTGCCGGTTTTGCCGGGCGAGAACTCTTCCTTGAGGACGGCCGAATAAAAAGTGACCGTGACTTATGATCGGCCAACTTTTACAACGGTCATAACCTTTCCGTCGTTATCTGACAACAGCTAGAAATTCGCTTTTCAGTTTATGAAACTAAAGTATCTTATAACCACCGCCTTTGTTAATATTGCTACCCGCAAGGCACGTTCTTTTTTGACCATTTTGGGCATACTTATCGGAGTGGCGGCGATAATAGCCGTAATGTCGGTAGGAGAGGGAGCTACTCAATTGGTGATCGGAGAGCTCGACCATATGGGAGCCGATACGGTTTTTGTGGTTCCCGGAGAAATGGAAGGTGCGGGACTGATGGATTTCTTTTTTGTTGACCTTTTAACCACCGAAGATCTGGAAGCACTAAAAAAACCGGCTAATGTTCCCCACCTTGAAAGCATTGCTCCGGCGGTAGTGGTCACCGGTAGAGTGCGGAAAAATAATGAATCCTACGGCGGAGCTATTCCGTTAGGCAGCGACGCCGAGTTCTTTAGTGAAACTTTTGACTTGGTTCCGGAGCGAGGCAACAACTTCAGCTCAACCGATATTAATAACCGTTCTCGAGTAGCCACCATAGGCACCCAGGTAGAAAGAGAGCTCTTTGGAGAACAAAGCGCTGTCGGTGAAACCATCACCATAAACAATGAACGTTTTCGGGTGCTCGGAGTCTACGCCAGTCGCGGTCATGTGGGACCTTATAATATGGATGACCTGATACTTATACCATATACCACCGTTCAAACTTACATTACCGGCAATAACAAGTTTGAAGAGTTCTACATCAAAGCCGACCGGGTGGAAAATGTCGACCGGGTGGTATTCGATGTAACCGCCACCCTAAGAGAAACCCGCGGTATTCAACCGGGAGAAAGTGATGATTTTTCGGTAATGACCCAGGAAAGCATTATTGAGATGTTGGACGATGTAATGACCATACTCAATACCTTTTTGGTTTTCGTGGTATCTATTGCTCTATTGGTAGGCGGTATCGGCATTATGAACATTATGCTGGTATCGGTAACCGAGCGCACTCGGGAGATCGGACTGCGTAAAGCGGTAGGAGCAACCAGACAGGATATTCTAAAACAGTTCATATGGGAAGCTCTTACTTTGACCATGATCGGAGGGGTTATCGGCATCATTTTGGGCAGCAGCGCTTCATGGGGAGCAAGCATGATACTCTCGCAGGTTTGGGCTTTTGAATGGCCTTTTGTTTTTCCGATAGAAGGCGCCGTCTTGGGAGTGGTAATGTCAGCATTAGCGGGAGTGATATTCGGGCTTTACCCGGCACGAGAAGCATCCCGCAAAGATCCGATCGAGGCCCTGCAGTATGAAAAATAATAAAGCTATCTTAACGTAAAGAAAAGAGAGGTCATTTCGACAATTAATAATATGAAACTTAAATTTACCATTATTTCCGCCCTGGACGCCATAGCCGCGCATAAGATGCGTTCCTTTCTTACTATTTTGGGCATTTTGATCGGCATCGCTTCCATTATTGCTATTATGTCGATCGGACAAGGAGCCACCGAATTAATAATCAAAGAGATCGATCAAATGGGGGCCCGTACTGTTATGGTATTGCCTTCCACCGACGGAGGAGTGGATATGATGGACATGTTCTTTGCCGATCTGTTAACCGAAACAGACCTGAACGCTCTCAAACGTTCCGCCAATGTTCCTTATCTGGAAGAAATAATGCCGGTTGTTACCGTTCCGGGAAGTGTTCGGCACCGCAACGAGATATATCGCAGTGTTATGACCTTGGGTGCCTCGGCCGAATTCTTCGGCGATACTTTTAATGTTCGTCCGGGAACCGGCACTAACTTCACCGGGCAGGATATAACCGGCCATGCTCGAGTGGCGGTTATCGGATCGCAAGTTAAAGAAGAATTATTCGACCATGATAATGTAGTAGGTGAAAGTATAACCATAAACAACCACCGTTTCCGAATAGTCGGTGTTTATCCCAAAACCGGCCAGCGCGGACCGTTCAACGTTGATGATCTGGTTATCGTCCCCTACACCTCCGCCCAAACCTACATTATGGGAACTAACGAATTTGACCGTTTCATTATCCGAGCCCAAGATGCCGACAAGGTCGATCAAGTCGGGTTTGATATTACCGCCACTCTAAGAGAAACCCGCAACATCGAACCCGGCGACGATGATAATTTCACGGTAATGACCCAACAGGACCTGAGAGACACCATAGGTAACGTGATGGGAATTCTCACCAACCTTTTAGTAGCCGTAGTTTCCATAGCTTTACTGGTGGGCGGTATCGGCATTATGAACATTATGCTGGTATCGGTAACCGAGCGCACTCGGGAGATCGGACTGCGTAAAGCTCTGGGCGCCACCCGGGGAGCTATTTTGAAACAATTTCTATGGGAATCGATGATCCTAACCGTTTGGGGTGGAATATTGGGGATAGCTTTAGGGACCGGAATATCTTTAGCGGCATCCTACCTTCTAACCGATATACTCGATATGGATTGGCCGTTTATCGTCCCTCTTTCGGCCGTTTACTTGGGTGTCGGAGTATCGGCGGCAGTCGGTATCATTTTTGGTCTCTACCCCGCCAAACAGGCAGCTGACTTAGACCCCACCGAGGCTTTACAGTATGAATAACAGCTATCCAGTAACGTTTTATTAAATATATCTGAAGCCCGAATATCGAAAACAAAACCTTCACCGCCCTTAATTTCATTTGATCAATAACACATTAACGACCTTTGATCATAATTTGCGGGCATCATAATTTGTCAATCCCTAAATTTCGGCTAACATAAACCAGGTGTCAACCTTCGGAAGGTGGACACCTGTGATGTAATTATAATAAGGATGAAACGTGAAGATCATAGATATGTAATTTTATAGCGCAAGAGATGTAGTTAATTTAGTACGATACTAACCAAACGTAATTTTTTACCAAAAAAAACAGCCGGTCATACCGGCTGTTTTTTAGCATATCACGAATTACCAACTAACGCTTTACTCTATTTCCATTTCCAACTCTCCCTCGGGCGGCATCAGTTCGTCGTTTTCCGGCAGTTCATCGTTCAGTTCGTCGTTTTCCGGCAACTCGTCGTTCAGTTCGTCGTTTTCCGGCGGCATTAGTTCGTCATTTTCCGGTAACATTTCATCGTTTTCCGGCGGCACTACTTCATCATTAGGCATCTCGTCGTTGGGCAACGGCGGTTCATCGTTGACCGGTTCCGCCCCGTTTTCAGCAAAGAACAACACTCCGCCCAAGATAAGAACCAGCACAATTATTATTCCGGTGATTACTTTTCCCATAAATTTATATTTTAAATACTTGCAATTACGTCAATCGACCCTTTGTTCCGGCCCGACCCCCACCGGACTTGGTCCATTTTAACATCGATAAAATTCACTGTCTAACTATAACCGAGCCCTTCCGGAAGGGCTCGGTTTCAGGGAAGCTAATTTAGTGCGGGATATAGTTACCATCACAGTTTTAGCAGCAAGCAAGAAATAACTTGGTGATGCCGTTGACTTTAAGAAGGCGATAAACTAATTCTTCAATGCGGTATTAGCACTGCTATCACTTACCAATAACAACCAACAAACAAAAGCCGCTTTACGTCGGCTTTTGTTTGTTGATCTAAGATCCGACTTATTATTCTTCGGACACGTTCACCTTCTTCTTTCCCGATGTTTCCTCTACTTTGGGCAAAGTTATAGTGACCACGCCGTTCTTGCTGACCGCCGACACCTGCTCGGGATCTACGCGCGCCGGCAGTAAGATATCACGACTGAATTCACCGAATTCGCGCTCATAGCGATAATACCGCTCATCGTTTTGCTCATCTTCACGGCTGGTACTTCCGCTCAGGGTCAAACTGTCCTCATCCACCTCCAGAGACAGATCTTTGGTTTCCACTCCCGGTATATTGGCCACCACTTTGACCTCCTTATCATTTTCCGATACATCTATTTTGGGAAACTCCTCTTTCATTATCAATCTTCGATCCTCAAACGGATCCCAGATACTCTCATCGAACAATCGATGCATCGCCTCCCGCAAAGAAAGTGGTCGACCTTGTTCATCACGTTGATCGTCAAATCGCTGTGGTTTTAGTGGTAACATAAGCCTTGCTATTAATTACTAATAATTTTGCTAACCTATAACCCCGATAGTTAATTTACTAGTTTAACAATAACAGCTAACACGCCCGCACATTTAAAGAATTTATGGTCCGCGGCTTTCTGTTAGACCTTAAACTGTTTCAATCATTTTTCGGGGCTTTTTTCCTTTCACTAGAGATAAGCACGAACTCCGAGCAAAGGTGTCATTAGACGCTTCGTCGTTTAGGATCAAGGCCCACCCGCTTTCTGATCTTCTCCCGGGCGCGAGATAATATAAGTTTGACCGCATTCTCGCTTTTATCTACTTCTTCAGAGATCTTGCGAATACTACAACCTTCACGGTATTTCATTAACAGTATCTTCCGCTCGAGCGAAGATAAGCTGTTGAGCGCCTCCCATATTTCCCGTCGCATATTAGTATCTTCAACAGACTGCGATGATACGAACTGCCTCTCTAACTCTTCCAGAGACAGCGGCTTAGGACGACGATAATAGTTAGCCAGCAACCTCCGTGCTATAGTGTATAAATAGGCGCGGTAGTTAAATCCTTTGTATCCAAAGCTCTTACGATAACGAAAAGCCCGCACAAAAGTTTCCTGCAAAATATCTTCGGCCGTTTCCCGATCCCCGCTCAAACGGCTCAACAGAAAACGATAGATCTCTCCGGCATATTGCCGATAAAGATCGCCATAAACCGACTCATCAGCCCCCGCAGCTGCTGATCGACGACCTGTTTGTTTATCGTAATTGTTGATCATAATGGTTCAATAATGTTTACATTCCTTAAAAATCTGTAAAAACCGTCAAAAACCGATTTAACCCGTACCGACCTTAAGAGATCAAAAACCCCTGTCAAGATAAGTATACCACAAAAAAATTTCTGCCCATCTCACGCTCACACCCCTTAAAAACCGTGATCATGGTTAATTAAAACCGCTGTTTATTATGACCACTCCCGATGACCGGTTTTAACATTAAATAATCAAGCAAAAAATGCTATCATTATTTCAATTATGGAAAATTATCTGTTAACGCTTTGGGAGATCTTAACATCGGAGCAGTTGATAATCATAGCTGTTATATTGGGATCAGTCGGGTTATTCATCTGGAACCACTTTCGTTATGACCTGGTAGCTATTGTGGCTTTTTTGATCATAGCACTTGCCGGATTAGTGGAACTGGATACCGCCCTGGCTAATTTTGGGCACCCGGCTGTAATAATTGTCGGATCAATGTTCATTTTAAGCAAAGCGGTTACCGACTCCGGAGTTATCGAGATCATCACCCGCCGCATTACTACTTTATCTCGTTTCCCGACCCTTCAGCTGTTTTTGCTTTGCGCCATAACCGCTCTGGCTTCCGGCTTCATCAACAACATTGGAGCACTGGCTATTATGATACCGGTCGCGGTTCATATGGCCCGTCAAGCCAGGCGCAGCGTATCAATGTATTTACTGCCTCTGGCATTCAGCTCCCATTTGGGCGGTTTTCTTACTCTTATCGGATCTCCCCGAAACGTAATAATCTCGGCCTTTCGGGTCGAAACACCGATCGGCGAACAATTCGCCTTTTTTGATTTTATTTATGTCGGCGGTATTATTGCTGTTATCGGCTTATTCTTTCTGACTTATTTAGGTTGGAGTCACTTCCGTTCCCGTTCCCGCAAGCAGGATCGGGAGTTGTTTGACATTTACAATTATACTACCGAGGCACGAGTTCCGGAGAATTCACCGCTTGCAGGAAAACAAACCAAAGAAATAAGCGGCAGTCATGACCAATGGGAGGCCCGTATTGTCTCACTGCAACGTAAAAATATCAGTTACCCCTTTCTATCCGGTACTGAGGTGATCCAACCGGATGATGTTTTAACTATTGAAGCAGAACCTGATACGCTTAACAATTTGACCGAGATCAACGGCTTGATCCTCAAAGGAGAAAAGGCTGAAGAGAACCTGGAAGGTCCCGAGGATGAGAGAATTGCCATGGAAGCCACAATTCCGCCCACCTCTCGCCTGCTCGGTCGCTCCTGGAAGGATATATCTCTGGCATTAAAGTTCGGGGTGAATTTATTGGCCGTGGCCAGACACAGCGAAACCGTCAAGGGCAATATAGAGAACCTCACCTTGCGAACCGGTGATATTCTGCTGCTGTCCGGAAAAGAAAAAAGTGTTCACGACACCATCTCCCGCCTTAACCTTTATCCGTTAGCCGGAAGAAGTTTGCTGTTAGGCAGAAAACTGTCCATCAGCTTGTCTCTGATCATCTTTTTCTCCACTATAACTTTGGCCATTTTTGATCTGCTGCCTTTACCGGTAACTTTTCTGCTTGGTGCCGTACTGGTTTTACTTTTAAGATTAGTACCGATCAAACAAGCCTACTCGGCTATCGACTGGCCGGTACTGATCATGCTGGGTGCTATGATAACTTTGGGCGAAGCTTTAAAAAGCACCGGGGCCAACGACACCATTGCCGCCTGGATCGATCACATATCACTGTTCTTTCAAAATTACAGCCCGACAGAATTGTTGTCTCCGGAGCTAATAACTCTCGCCTTGACCTTGCTGGCAGCAATACTGATCTCCAACCTGGTAAGCACCACCTCCTCGGCCGTAATTATGGCACCTATTGCCATCTCCTTAGCCGAAGGTCTGACAGTTCAAGCCGACGCCCTGTTGATGGCGGTCGCGATAGGGGCAGCCTTTGCCTTCCTTACTCCCGCCAGCCACGAATCCAACGCTTTGGTTATGCAGGCCGGTGAATACAGTACTTTCGATTATATTAAAATGGGTTTGCCGTTACAGATCCTGATCTTTATCTCGGCCCTTATCTTAATACCGATCTTCTGGCCGCTTTAAATAATCCGCAAGCAACCGCGTCTCTTCCCTACTCGTTCACCAAATTAGGTTTCAGACTCTTCCCCTTGACGCTGGCGATTGATCACATGAGAAGCAATATAGGCGGTAAATACCCCCAAAGTCAAAACCCCGGAGATCATCAATATCATCCCAATAGCTTCTCCGACCATAGTGGCCGGCACCCCGTCTCCGCCGGTATTGGTTAAGTAAGAAACCGAAAGAAACAAACTGTCCCAATAGGTTTCCACTTCATCATTAACTCCCCGCTCGGTAACATGAAAAGCTAAGGAACCGGACACCAAAAAGAATGCAAAGATCGACAGTATCGGCGCCAGACGGGTTTTGGTCAAAAAAGTGAACAACCTGCTCAGAGAAACAAAGAATCGGGCCACCACTCCCACCACCCTTAATATCATCAGTCCACGAAGCGCCTGGAACGGCAAGGCGGTAACCGGAACCGATGCCAATAAGTGCCACCAATTATATAAAGCAAAACGGGCAATATTGGGCGCATGTACCGCCCGATACAAAAACTCCAACAAAAAGACCAGAGCAATGGTTATATCAACCGAGTGCAAGAACAACATCTGCTTATTGGAAAAGAATTCGCTCCACTGGGTTTCTACGGTCAACAAACCCAGACTCAAACAGGCCAGAAAAATGATAAAAATATCCTCATCCAGAGGTCTTATGACAGGTCTTTTCTTATTATTGATTCCGTAGAAAAGCATAATTAACAATTAACCACCCATTTAACCCCCAGGTCTGACTATACTGATATTATTTTAACTTAAATAACAAACCCTGACCAGTTGTGAATTACCCACGCCGTCTTTCCCCCCCATCGGGTCACTTTAAATAGCGATCAAAAAAAACGCCTACTCGTTGTTGGTGTTCATCCCAAGGTAGTGCCCCGTGACCACCGGAAGGAAACCACAACTCGGTGTTATCTCTTGCGTTAAGTGAATTTTTTATCATTTGTCCGTGGGAAAAAGGAATTACTTGATCTTCGGGAGAATGGATCAAAAAGACCGCCCCGTGGTATTGTGCTGCCGACCGAGCGGGATACATCTCGGAAGTATCCAGATTCAAAAAAATTCGCGTGTAAAAATTTATCAGACCTCCCAATAAATAATTCAATCCCGGCACCGGGTAAACGTCGTAAGCCATGTCAGATAAACGTCCATAAGAAGCAACGGTTACCACCGCCTCAACCCCCGGTTCCTCCGGAGCCACCTCTAACGCCACCGCACCGCCCATAGACAAACCCCAGAGACCGAATTTATCTTGTTCTTTCTCTTGGCGCAGAAAATCCAGAGCCGCTCTAAGGTCTTTTCGCTCCCTCATTCCTAACGAGGAGTAACTCCCCTCGCTTGCTCCCAGAGAACGAAAATCAAAATAGAACAAATTATGATCTTCCACCAAAAAATCAGTGACCGGCAGTATATTACCTTTATCGGCCGGATAACCATGAAGTAGTATGATGGTGGTGTCACCCTCCTTGACCGAAGAATCACTTTGACGCGGAAGGTACCAGCCGTTTAAAGTTAATCCGTCTTCGGTAACGAACTCCACCTCCCGATACTGCCAACCCCGATCCTCCGGAGTAATGACCGAATCGATCTTGGGCGGGTAAAGAAATACCACCAAATTAACCCCCGCTATAATAAAAGGCGCCAACAAAACAACTACTATCAGCTTAAGTAAATAACGGTTAAAGAGAAAGGGTGTCATTTGTTATTTTGTAAAAAATTTAACCGCCGACCGATGATAAAAAGCCGCAGTAACTTGAAAATAACCCAACCAACAACCGCTCCCAGAACCGCCCCCATAACAATATCGCCGGGCCAATGCAGTCCGGCTACCACACGAGAAACTCCCACCATTACCGACAGTATCAAAAAACCTACTCCGAGCTTTCGATTATCCATAGAGATAACCGTTCCCAGAGCAAAAAAGAAAATAGTATGACCCGAAGGCATAGATCCGCTTGAAGCATATTCCCAAAGTGGCTCGATCTCCAAAACCGCGAACGGTCTTAACCGGTCAACTGCCAGCCAAATGAATAACTCCTTAACAACCACTCGGGCAACTAAACCGGCCGCCAGAGCCGTAAGCGGCACCATCCTGCCAGACAGACCAAAATAGCGAGGACAACACACAGCCGCCAGAACGGCCAACCCCAAAAAATACGGCAGGTAAACTCCCAAGAACTCCCACCCCAGATCAAGAATCGGACTCCAACCGGCCCAACTATTCAACTGCTTAAAGACAAGCTCCTCCATTAACCCAATTATACTAAAAAACCACACCGGAAAAAACGAAGATCTTTAAACAGATCTATCATTCAGCTTATTTTCCAAAATATTTAACGCCTGCTGGGGTTCTTTCGCTTCCATTAACTCGGACCTTAACTCGCGCGCGCCCTCCCAACCCGAGACATAGGCCTTAAAATGCTTCTTGATATCAGCGAAATTCTTATATTCCCCGAACAGCTCTTGGAATAATTTCAGGTGTTCCTTTAACGATCCGAGCTTCCTTTGCAAAACATCAAGGTCATCTTCCGTTTGATAGTTTCGTTCGTTAATCTTATCAGCAAATAGCTCGGGATCGCCCAGCAGTGCCCGACCTATCATCACTCCGTCTGCCCCGCTATATTCTGCCAATCGATAAGCATCCTCCCGGTTTAAAACATCACCGTTACCGATCAACAAAACCGAGGGGTTTAGCTTATCCTTTAGCTGCACCGCTTGTGCTATTCTGCTCCAATCAGCCGAAGGGCGGTACAATTGCTGTCGAGTACGAGCATGGATAGTTATAGCCGATAACTCTTCCGGTAAAAGTTGACTGAGCCATTCTTCTAAACAGTCCGACCGGTATCCGATCCTGGTTTTGACCGAGATCGACAATTGGCCGGCCCCGCGACGGGCAGCCCGAATAAGCTTCCCGGCCAGTGCCGGATCATTGATCAAGGCGGCTCCGGCGCCTTGTTTTTCTATGGAACTGTCAGGGCACCCCATATTGATATCCAGGCCGTCAAAACCCATTTCTTTGATCAACCCGGCTCCTTTCTCCATCATACCGGGGTCGGCGGTGAATAACTGAGCTACGATCGGACGCTCCTCTTCGCTGTAGAGTAAATTTAAAAGTAGCGGATTATCAGAAGCCACCCCCCAATGATCAGCCGCCTTGAATAACTGCTTATGATCACGATAAACCGCGAGAGGAAAACTTGACTCTTTGTTTTCTTTCTCCGGTCGCAAAAAAAGTCCGTCAGCTGAAACAAACTCGGTGAACATTACCTCCGGTTTACCACAACGAACCAGCATTCGTCTAAAAGCGGCGTCGGTCACCCCGGACATGGGAGCCGAAACTAAAAAGGGAGATTTTAATTTACTCCAAAAATTTTCCATAATTTAAATCATACTTTAAATACCCTCTCTTGCCAGATCATACATCATCCAACACCTCAACCTTATTATTCAAAGTAGGTAGTAAAAATTTGGTGCCGGAAAAGGGGTGTAAACTAATTGGTTGCCAGATCAGATCCCGGTCCGGTCATCTGCTTGATAAATAAGGTCGGGATACTTTTTCTCTTCCCTTAGCTGCGGCTGGTAATGATCAGTTAACTCAACCTCTTGGGTGGTAACTTTAATATCATCACCCTTGAACTCCGCCACCAACACCAACCCTTCCATTGTTTCCGGAGAAAAATACTGGTCAAAGATAAAGTTGCCCAAACTATAGGCAATGACTCCATCCTCATAGAGTTCTACCGGCTGAATAACATGCGGATGGTGACCGGCCACAATATCAGCTCCCAGATCAACAGCTCGACGCGATATCTCCCGCTGACGATAATTGGGTTCCTGCGCATATTCAACCCCGTAATGATAAGAGACCACTAATATATTACTCTGCTTGGCCGCCTTACTGATAGCCCTGTCATGATAATCGCCGTCCGCCCATAAAATACCCGATTCATCGGGACCGGCTTCCAGCCAACGGGGACCCAGATCGGTAAATCCGACAAACCCGATGGTTTTACCTTTCTTATCAATAAACACCGGTTGAATGGCGTCTTCTCTATCTTTTCCTCCGCCCACAGCTTTAACTCCGGCTTTATCCAGCCGATCTAAGGTGTCCTCAAAAGCCTCCCGACCCCAGTCACCGGCATGATTATTGGCTACCGACAGAACCAAAAAATTGCTGTCGGTAAGAGCCGGCAATACCTCGGGCTCCATTCGGAACGAATACAAATGACCCCGATCATAACCTTGGTCCGAGAGCGGCCCTTCCAGATTTCCAAACACTACATCATATTCCTTCAAAAAATCCAAATATCCGGTAATGTAACGATGATCGCCTCCGCCATGTTGATAAACCATCTGCCTAACCCCTCTATCCATCATAATATCCCCCACCAAAGCCAAGGTCAGTGGCTCTGATACCTCTTCCTTTTCCGGCTCCCGCGACAAACCCTCGCTCTCCAACAACAAGTTATTATTGGAATAATTGGATCGAGTAGAGGGCATCTCTCGACTTTCAATAAAAAGCAATAGACCGACAGCGGAATATACCAAAACCAAAAGAGAAGTGAGAAATAAGATCCTGCTTTCCATATATAATTACCGTTTTAAACCTATTTTACATTTTCAAGCCGACAGTTTTTTAGTGCGGGACTAAGGCAGATAATAGATTCGATTACCGTAACGGAGATCTATATACTCTACCTTTAACTCGTTTTGGTCACTTAACAACTCGTCTCGCTTTTTTCTCAGCAGCCGCAGCAAACGCTCAGCAGACAGATCCCAACCTTCGTAAACCGAAAAATAAAGATAACCGCCCCCTTTTAAGAACAACCGAAATTCCGAATACTGCGCCACCTGCTGAACCGCTATCGGGGTCAGGCCCTGCTCCTCTATCGCTAGCCGAAATTTCTCCACTTGTTCAAAACTCTCTTCCGGTAATGGATAACGGCTGTTAACCCCCTTTCCTCCGTCATAATAATGAAATATAGCCGAACGTGGTAAAACGGGAGCGGGGGCGAACAAATACCCACTCTCATCGGCAAAATAACAGCTGCCGGAAAAGCTGCCTACAGGGGAACTTTGCGGATCCTTATCATCCTCAAGACACCACAGCACATGGGCCTCCCTTTCACTGATCTGTAATTCAAACTCGCGGAATTCACTAAAAGAACGCGGACTAATGACGGCCGAACTAATACGCGGATACTCTTGCACCAAACTTTCCACTATATTCTGTCGCGGGAAAAAGAAAATACTTTGTCGCGAGAATACTCCCAATAACCGATCGTCGGACTTATCCTCCACCAGTTGACGAACCTCTTCTTCCGCTATCTCATCCAGCCCTTTAATATCGATCGACTGAACCGCCAAACCTTCCCAATGAGAAAGAAAAGCGACAGCCGTAACCAGACCCAGCAAGATCAACCCTCCGCCGAGAGCAAGCTTTATCCAGCGCCTCATCTTCTGGCGAAATTTCTTTTTCTGGTAAGCGGTTAAAGTAGGTGACATCTCTTGCATTATAACCCACTTACGGTATTTGGCTAAATCCCAAAATATTATTTAAAACCGAGATCTCCATTCTCCGGTTGGGTTTGGGAAGCAGAAGTTATTTTATCCCGACCGTTCATATAAGTACGCAAGGCGGTAGGTATGACCATTGAACCGTCTGCAGTCTGGTTGCACTCGGACAGCTGGATAAGAACCCGTGGAGTAGCCAGAGCTGTGCCATTTAATGAATGAACAAAACGGAGATCGCCGTTCTCGTCTTTATATCTGATATTTAGCCGACGGGTTTGCCAGTCATGGAAATAAGAGATAGAGTGGGTTTCCCGATAACGATCTTCGGAAGGTACCCAGGTTTCGATATCATATTTTTTCACTTGCCCCAGTCCCAGATCGCCGCCACAGTTGGCCACTACCCGATACGGCAGTTCCAGTTTTTGCATAATAGTTTCGGCGTTGGCCAACAGCTCTTCATGTTGATCAACCGATTCCTGGTGCGAAGCATGACACAGAACCACCTGCTCCACTTTGTAAAATTCATGCAACCGCATCAACCCTTTGGTATCCTTACCATGACTGCCGGCTTCACGACGAAAACAGGGTGAGAAAACTACGAACTTCAAAGGAAGTTGGTCATATTCCAGAATCTCGTTCTGATAGTACCCCATGGTGGCCACTTCACTGGTACCGGCCAAAAAAGTATCATCTTGGGTTTTGTATAGATCCTCTTCCCCTTGAGGAAGATAACCGGTTCCCATAAACGGCTCCTTGCGGGTCAAGGAAGGGGCTATCATAGGTGTAAAATCACCTCGGGAAGCAAAGTATTCCATAGCTAAATTCCAGAGTGCCAAGCTAAGCAGCGCTCCGTCATTCTTAAGAAAATATCCGCGAAAACCGGCCACCTTTACCCCTCGTTCCAGATCGGCCATATCCAAACTTTTGAATAACTCAATATGACTCTGTGGAGTAAAATCAAACTCCGGCTTTTTTCCCCATTGCCTTAATTCTCGATTATCTTCATCACTCTCTCCTTCCGGCACAGTAATATCAGGTATATTGGGTATCTCGATCATCAACTGTCTCCATCTCTTCATTACCTGCTCCAGATCCTTCTCGGCCGACTGCAATTCCTCTTTTACCTTCTGCATCTCGGCTATCAACGGCTGGCGTTCTTCGGCATCAGAGACACGAGATATCTTTTGACCGGTTTGGTTTTGCTGAGCTCTCAGCTCTTCCACCTTGCCCAACAACCTCCGCCGCTCGGTATCAACCGCCAAAAGCTCATCAAGATCACACTCCAGATGCTTCTTGCGGATCGCTTCTTTTATTAGATCTTTATTCTCCCTAATGAATTTAATGTCCAACATATATGTAACAGAAGATGATATTTAGTAGACGGCACATATTATCAGATAACCGGTATTCTCTTTTTTGAATATAAATATATAACAATTGTAGCAGAAATGATAAAATATGGGAAATGACCAAACACGATATTTCACTATTATCTTTTTCTCAATTTCCACCCCTGCTCCGGGAGATCCCGGACCCTCCGCGACAGCTATACTTGCGGGGCAAGTTGCCCGATACCGATAAAATTTTTCTGACCGTAGTAGGTTCCCGCAAAAGCACCGGCTACGGTCGAGAAACCTGCCGGCAGTTGATCCGGGGATTAAAAGATAAACCGGTCTGCATAGTATCGGGACTGGCTTTGGGAATCGACGCTCTAGCCCACCAAACCGCGCTTGAGGTCGGACTGAGCACCTTGGCCGTACCCGGTTCCGGGTTGCAGGATAACGTAATTGCGCCGGCTTCTAACCGCCGGCTTGCTTTTGAAATACTAAACCAAGGCGGCGGATTGCTTTCCGAGCTATCGCCGGAGCAGCCGGCCGAGAAATGGACTTTCCCCAGCCGCAACCGGATAATGGCCGGCTTGGCTCAACTGGTACTGGTAATAGAAGCCGGAGAACGCTCCGGAACCTTGATAACCGCTCGACTGGCGGCCGAGTATAACCGCGACGTGGGAGCCGTACCGGGCTCCATCCGGGAACCGCAATCGGCCGGCACCAATTCCCTGATCGCTGAAGGGGCTTACCCGATAATAAGCCAACAGTACCTTTTACAACTGCTTAACCTGGAAGATACCGCCTCCTCAACAGACAACGATATTCCTCCCGATCTGTCACCGGAGGAACAAGAGGTACTGAAACAGCTTGAAAAACCACAAAACCGCGAGGAGTTGGTAGAGAAAGTATCAATTAGCTTTACTCAACTGCAAATCACCCTGACCAAGCTGGAGATGAAAGGGCTGGCTAATGAGTCAGACGGGAAATGGTCGGCCCGGTGAACCGCTTAAATTTAAATGAAACGTTAATTTGACAAACACTTAGCCGGCTGTATACTCGCAACCGGAGCAAGGGTTCTGTAAGCCAAATTCACAACCAAGGAGGAAAAATGAGTAGGATGAACGAAAAATTCAAAGAGATTCTGGAATTAATGCCCAAAATTTGCCTAACCCTTGTTTTAGGGTTGATGGTTTGTTTGGGAGTTATAGAGATAATAGAAGCTTTGATAGAGAAAGCTTCCTCATACCCTTAACCCGCCCAGCGGGTTTTTTACTAAGCCGCCCTTCTCTATCCCCATTTGCCAAAAATGATCTGATATAGTAAAAATAAGTGCCATGACCAAGAACAATTCACCTAAACTGGTTATAGTAGAATCCCCGGCCAAGGAAAAAACTGTCGGCAAATATCTGGGTAAGGACTTCAAAGTGAAGGCCTCAGTCGGCCATATTCGCGACCTGCCCAAGAAGAACGAACAGGCGGTAGATATGAACAACGACTTCAAACCCTCTTATGTAATAACTCCGGGTAAAGAAAAAGTGGTCGAGGAAATAAAGAAGCTGTCCCGCCAAGCGCCGGAGGTTTACCTGGCCACCGACCCCGACCGGGAAGGAGAAGCTATTGCCTGGCACATCACGGAAGCGGCCGAGATCCCGGAAAATAAAACCCGGCGCATAGTTTTTCACGAGATCACTGAAAGCGCTTTAAAAGAAGCTCTAAAAAAACCGCGGGAGATCGATAGAAAATTAAAAGAGGCTCAAGAAGCCAGGCGGGTACTGGATCGTATTTTCGGCTATGAACTGTCAGGATTGATCTGGAAAAAACTGCGCTACGGTTTATCGGCCGGCCGGGTGCAATCACCGGCTCTGAGGATCTTGGCCGAGAGAGAACGGGAGATCCAAGATTTCGTTCCCGTTTCTTACCAAACCATTACCGCAGAGCTGAAAACTGAACCGGGAGAGATCTTTACGGCCAACTGCAGCGAAGAACCAACCGAACAACAAAGAACAGAAGATATTATATCTGCTGCCCGTAAAGGTACTTGGCAGGTACGCAAAGTTAAAGAACAGGAAGTAAAGAGACGTCCCCAACCTCCGTTCATCACTTCCACTCTTCAACGAACAGCTTCATCACGTTTGGGATTTTCGCCGTCTAAAACCATGCAGGTGGCTCAACGACTATATGAAGCCGGTCACATAACTTATATGCGAACCGACAGCACCGCTCTGGCCCAAGATGCTTTAAAACAACTGCATCAAGTGATAACCAAAGAATTCGGATCGGATTACCTGGAATCTCACCAATACAAAACCAACTCCCGTTTAGCCCAGGAAGCTCACGAGGCCATACGACCCAGCAATTTGACCAAAACCACGGCCGGTGCCAATAACGACCAAAAAAAACTGTACGAACTGATCCGCAAAAGAACCATAGCCAGTCAAATGAAACCGGCGGTACTTAAACGAACCACCATTTTGACCAATATCACAGATAACAGCTTGCCGGACTTTAAAACTGTCGGTTCACGGATCATCTTTGACGGCTGGTTCCAAGTTGACCCGGCCGCCCGCGGCGAAGAAACCGAGTTGCCGGCAGTAGAGAACGAGCAACAACTTCAATTACAGACCATTACTCCGGAAGATAAAGAAACCCAACCACCGCCTCGTTACTCGGAAGCGGGACTGGTCAAAGAGCTGGAAAAAAGAGGCATCGGCCGCCCCAGCACTTACGCTTCAATTATCAGGACCATTCAAGACCGCGGTTATGTAGAAAAACAGGGTCGGGCATTGTGTCCTACCGATACCGGAATGGTGGTCAGTGATTTTTTGGAAAATCATTTCGCCGAGTATATCGCCGACAATTTCACCGCCGAAATGGAAAATGAGTTGGACGAGATAGCTGCCGGAACAAGAAATTATGCTCAAACCCTAAAGGAATTCTACCAACCCTTTAGTGAGACCATTGCCAATAAACAATCCATGGACAAGATAACCAACCTGGAACCGGCCGATAAAAAATTCCGCTGTCCCAAGTGCGGAAAGGATATGGTCGTCAAACTCAGCAAGAGCGGCAAGTTCATCAGTTGCTCCTCTTTTCCCGAATGCACCGGAGCCCGCACCATTGAAGGTGAAGAGATACCGGAACCCCAAGAAACCGGCGAGGAATGCCCGGAATGCAGTAAAGGCAAGCTCATCGAAAGGCACGGAAGATACGGGAAGTTCGTCGGCTGCGACCGCTACCCTAAATGTAAATACATCAAACAATCAGAAGAAGAACGGGCCAAGGCCTCTACCGGTGTTTCCTGCCCGCTGTGCCAAAAGGGAGAGATGATGGCCAAAAGAGGTCGCTATGGAGAATTTTACGCCTGTTCCAACTACCCCGCCTGTCGCTACACTATTAACGCTAAGCCGACCGGAGATCTGTGTCCCGACTGTGGATCTTTAATGATGGAAGGTACCAAAACCATACCGAACCGTTGCAGCAACAAAAAATGCCCCAATCATCGACCGGATAAGAAACAAAAGTAAAAATCTGTTTGTGGTCCCACACTAAATTAATTTTAACTCTCTTGTGTAGAAAAGTGCTTATATAAATAATGACCTTAATATTAATGAGGCAGAAAACCGGTTTATTGCGGGATCACAGGCCGGTATAGGCGGCACTCATTAGAGCCAAACCGACCGAACAATATAAGGCGGCCTCCACCCCCAATAGTACGGTATCAGGAAAAGGAATTATCCAGCTCACTATCAACACCGTTAAGGCCAATGACTGGGTGAACATTTTGGCTTTACCCCAATTATTGGCCTGAATGTCCTGTTGCTTTTTATGATACTTGGCCCGATATGCACTGATTATAATAATTATTTCCGAGATCAGAATAAGAAAGACCAAGAAAAAACCGAACAGTCGCGGAAGTATTAAAATAGCGGTCAAACCGATCAACAATTTATCCGCCACCGGATCATAGATCTTGCCCCACTCGGTTATTTGATCTCGGCTGCGAGCCAAAGCACCGTCCAAACTGTCGGTAAGCACCGCCGCAATAAAAAGCACCAATCCCGCTGTCCAGAACTGATAATAGATCAGGTACAACACAAAAGGAGTCATCGCAAATCGTAAAATGGTCAGATGATTGGGAAATAACCAGCGCGGCAAAAGATCCAAACCCAGCAACAATAATAAACGATCGCTCCACTTCAGCTGTGGTTCTGAAGACATATTACTGTTAATTATATACCCACGCGGCCGTTAAACACAAGAACTATTACGATCCCGCTAAAATTGTCGATCGAACTAAATCCGAGTCCGTCATCATGTTAGAGGGTAATTAACCGATATGTTACAATAAATTCAATGACCGAACTAAAAAAAATCACCGAACCTTTATACTCACCAAATCGAAAGGATCTGGACCTTATTGAGAAAGCTTTTAATTTCGCCCGCCAGGCACACGAAGGACACACTCGCTATTCGGGAGAACCGTATTTCGTTCACTTAGTGGAAACCGCTAAAACTCTGGCCGAGACAGGTATGAGCGCTACCGTTATAGCGGCCGGTCTGCTGCATGACACTATCGAAGATGTTGACGTTAAACCTGAGACCATAGAGAAAGAATTCGGTCCCGAGGTTCTTTTTCTGGTAGAAGGGGTGACCAAACTGGGAAAAGTTCGCTACCGAGGCATGGATCGCCACAACGAAAGTCTGCGTAAACTGATGGTCGCTATATCTCAAGATATAAGAGTGATCATCATCCGTCTGGCCGATCGATTGCATAACCTGCAAACTTTGGAGTATGTACCCAAAGAAAAACAGAAGAGGATCGCTACCGAAACCCTGGAAATCTACTCTCCGATCGCTTACCGTTTGGGTATCAGAAGATTCAGTCGTGAACTGGAAGATCTGTGTTTTCCTTACGTCTACCCCAAACAATACCAAGAGATCCAGGAATTGGTTAAAGAAGTTCGCCGCCGAAACGAACTCAGCTTGGACAAATTTCACCGCTCGGTTCGTAAAACCTTGGCCAAGGAAGGTGTTAAGGTCGTTAACTCCGATTACCGGATCAAAGGTCTCTACAGTTTATACCAAAAATACTTACGAAAAGATAAAGATATCGACAAAATATACGATATTTCGGCTTTGCGGATCATAGTTCCCGATCTGACTGACTGTTATCAAACTCTGGGAATAATCCACACCCACTGGCGGCCGTTGCCGAATCGGATCAAAGATTATATTGCCGTGCCCAAACCGAACGGTTATCGAAGTTTGCATACCACCGTATTCGTAGGAGACGGAACTGTATCCGAGCTGCAAATAAAAACCGAAAAAATGCACCACGAGGCCGAATACGGTATCGCTTCCCATATTATCTACAAGAACAATGTGAATCAACAGGAGAACATAAGTTGGATCTGGCATTTACTGCCGCATAAGAGCGTTAAACCGAGCAGCAAAAACAGCAAAGACCTAAGAGAGGCCAAGTACCAGGATGTCCCGCGCTGGATAAAGGAGTTAGTGGAGTACCAAGAGCAGGTACACAGCGGGAAAAAAGAATTTATGGATAATCTCAAAGCCGATTTCTTTCAGCAACGGATCTTCGTTTTTACCCCCAACGGAGATGTGGTAGACCTGCCCAGCGGAGCAACCCCCATAGATTTCGCCTATGCTATCCACTCCGATCTCGGTAATCACCTATTCGGCGCCAAAGTTAATCACAAGTTGGTAACCCTGGGAACCGAATTGAAAAACGGCGACCAGGTAGAGATCCAGACCAAAAAGGCCAGTCAACCTACAGAAAAATGGCTGAACTATGCAGTAACCGCCCTTGCTAAACGTAAAATAAGATCCCATTTGCACAAACAAAAAAAAGGATCCCCCCACCAGTCAGCTCAAACCAGAAAAAGAAAACCTAACAGCAACAAAAATCCGACCTGACCGCTGTAGCGATCAACTGCCGGGCAAGAGAAAAAGAGAAGTATTAAATTACACCGTATTACCTACAACTCACGCCTGTTCAGATAAGCTCAGATATAGATCAAGCGAATAAACTACCTCGCAGCAAGCTGACGAGGTATTTTATAAACTAGCGTTTTGCGAGAGAAATAAAAAATTCATTTTTATATTTCCGAGCTGAGGAGTTTATATGAGTTCCGGCTCATATTTTGAGAACCGAGCCGAGCCCGAGGGAAACTACCCACTCCTTGACATCCCTTCGTCGCGCATTCATCTCCGCAGCCAAGCTGCGGAGAATTCTGCGCTAGCTTCAATGCCTTAGATGTGGAAATTGCTGACCGAATAAATATCACCGTCATCTTCATTGGGAAGATCAGCTTCCGATTCGGTCGCCCCTTCATCTGCAACGTTTTTTTCTTCATTATTGCCGACATCTTCCGATGGTCCTTCCTGATTAGATACCGGATATTGATCCAAAGAGCTCTCCTGTTCTTTAAACTCCTCCCGGCCGACATTTTGAAGTGACGATACAGGCCTTTGATCTTCTACTGATCCGAGATCCTTTCGGGTGTCGCTTTCCGAAACCTCCGATCGGTCCGTTTGCGATCCGGTCAACCCCTCTCTGAACGAAGAACTCTCGGAAGTTGATCCTATACTGTCATCATTACGGTTTGGTAACTGATCCTGAAACGACATTTCGGGTTTTTGAGAATGGTCTTGCTCGGGCTGTATTTTTTCCCGGTCATCACCCTCTTCATCTTCTTTCAATAATGACCCGTTGGTCTGTGCCGGTGTTTCCTGATCAACTTCTTGCCTGGAAAATAGAGGTTGATCCGGCGTTTCCGTCTCGTTTCGATAATGATCATTATCATTAGATCGCAGCCCTCCTTGCGCCTCCGATTGGGCCGTTAGATCAGCCGCGTCCTTTTCGCCACCTGTTTCGCTCCGGGAGACCGATGGTTTGTCGTTATCTCCAACTGAAGCATTGGCTTCCTTTTCGGCGATATATCTCTCCAACATGGATATTTCCTCACCCTCGCGCCGGGAAGAACGTATCAGCTCCAGCAAATTGCGGAGATCTTCTTGCGAGAAAAAATCAATAGAAAGCCGACCTCCTACTTCCCGCTTTTCGATATGAACACGAGTACCAAGCGACTGAGTAAATTCCTTCTCATAATTCCTGAGCTCGGGATCAACCTGCTCCGGCTGCTTTTTACGAACTTTATCATGAGCGATCCGTTTGGCTATCCGCTCCGCCTCGCGCACCGAGTGTTTTTTATATACTATTTCTTTGAACAAGGTGCTCTGCTCCTCTGGTTTGTCGTTGAGCATCATTAGCGGACGGGCATGTCCTTCGGCCAGACGTCCGTCGCTTAAGGCATCCAGTATCTCGTTAGGCATAGCCAACATCCGAAGAGTGTTGCTGACGAACTCCCGGCTTTTGCCTACCCGTTTAGCTATTTGGCTGTGCGAGATACCGAACTCCTTATTTAACCTCTGAAAAGCTCGCGCCCGTTCTACCACATTGAGATCCTCCCGCTGGACGTTCTCAATAATGGCAAGTTCCAGCTTCATCAGGTCGCTCTCCTCGCCGGTTTTGATAAGTACCGGCACCTGTTTTACTCCGGCCTTATCGGCCGCCCGCAAACGCCGTTCTCCGGAAACCAGCTCGTATTCCACCGACAGACCGCCGTCTTCTTTAGGTACCTCTTTGCGGGTTACCACCAGCGCCTGTAACACCCCGTACTGTCTAATGGAATCAGCCAAACTGCGCAGATGCTCCTCATCAAACTCCCGCCGCGGCTGAAACGGATTAGGTTTTATCTTCTCCACCTCCACCCAGAAAATAGAATTTTGATAGAATTGTGTGGTCATTTGCTCCTTTTATACTAATAAATAAAAAAATAAAGGTTGATCTTTTATATCGCCCTCGATATATCCAAGCTCTAAAACGGCGGCTGATAATAGCTGCCGCTTATCGGGAACCGGTTGGAAAACTACTTCTCTTAACTTAGGGCTATTATAACATATTCAAACAGCTTCTAAAATTGAATCAGATGTTGATTTATGTTATCTTACAGCAAGGCCCGGGTGATGAAATTGGTAAACATGCGCGACTCAAAATCGCGTGCCGCAAGGCTTGTGGGTTCAAGTCCCACCCCGGGCACTCTAAACAGCCAAGAGTTGTCTTCTAAAAATTAAACTGATCACCTTTGAGATGATCAGTACTGAAGTTTTTTTTGATTTTCAATTATCCCTTATTAAACGATCTCCCTATTCTATTAATGTTAAGATCATTGTTCATATAGGTCACTTTTACATCACGATAGGCTCAAAACTAATTTACTGCGGAATCGGTTATCGCCCGAAAAGTCTCCAGATCTCCGGAGGAGAACAACACGAACCTTGCCAACTCTATCTTTTCACTACTGCCAAGCGCCTCTTGAACTGCCCGCCAAGCAATGACCGCTGCTTCCCGGAAGGGATAACCGAAAGCCCCGGTTGATAGCGCCGGAAAAGCTATCGTTGATAGCTTGTACTGATCGGCCAATTTAATAGCTTCTTTATAACACTGCCTCAGCAGTTCATCAGCCGGCTCATCAATTCCGTACCTGGGCCCCAAACAGTGAATGACATATTAATTGGGTAAATTAAAGGCCGGAGTAATTACGCATTGCCCCGGTTTAATGGGAGCCAGCTGCTTAGCTTGCTGATACAGCTCCGGCCCGGCCGCTTTATGAATAGCTCCGGCCACCCCTCCGCCGGGAGCCAGTTCGGCATTAGCCGCATTGACCACTGCCTCGATATCTTGCTGTTTGGTAATATCTCCTTGAATAACTTCTATAGCCATATAGTGAACCGCTTAAAAGATCTCTCAAAAACAACCGATTCCTGCTCTGCTTTAATGTTGAGAAGTTTAAAGTTTCTCACAAGAGATGCTGGAGTTATTGCTATATTAAAAAATTCACAATGTTTCAATACTGTGGAAGATGTCTTCCACCAATTGGTCATAATTTCGGTTATGAGGATCGGCAATGAACTGCGAAGTAATAATGATGCGGTCATTGTCACTAAAAACCAGGAAAGTTTGCTCTCCTCCCAACCCGCCTTCGATGACAAAACCGGTCACCTCTCGACCGTTAACCATTACCGGCTCCGGAGCCGAGATCGGTTCCAAGGCCTCGGTTCTCTCTTCAAACTCTTGCTCGGCTGCTTCGGCTACGCTTCTTCCTTCACCTTCCTGTACATCAACAAAGAATGTGAATCCGTCAGTGATCTCAGTCATCTGGCTGTCCGGTCCGACATAAGTGACCTTTAATCGGTCATCTTCATAGTTAACCTCGGCTTCAGCCGGATACTCCAGATAAACATCCAAACGCGAACTCTCGTAAGTTACTACGTCCTCCATTTTTAGATCCGAGCCGTCGGCCGCCACCGACCACCGGACCCGATCATTATCGGGATGTTCGGTAGAAAAGTAAAGCCGGTCATCCCGCCACTTTAATTCACCAAAACTCGGCATATATTGCCCCGCTTCCACCAGCTCTTGATCAGGATCTAAAACAGCCAACAATTCTTCTTCACTTAAAGCAAAACTCTTTTGCATTTGCCGAACATCATCTACCCGAAGAAAGTCACCACCGGCTCGGGCGGTTCCCAAAGTATAAGCGATGAGGTCACCGTCCTCCGACCAAACATACTCCTCGACACTGCCCCGCGTCGGTTCATCCACCATATCCAGCTCGCCGGACTCAATATCGGCCGTGATCACAAAAGATACCGTCGTGGCCGCCGCATAATCGGATACCGAAAAGACCAGCCGCCGATTATCGGGAGAGATAGAGGCCGCCCGATCAAAGAATCCAAAACCTCCCGGATCCACTTCTCGCATTGCCACCTCCGGCGGTTCTTCGAAAATATCCCAGTTATCTTCGGTCCATCGGTTAAGTTCCTCAATAGTTAATTGAAACATTACTTCATCCGCCTCATTTAACACCCGCATCTCTTGGGACTCTACCCCTTGTTCCGGAACGAACTCCACTCGCAGATCCTTTTCCGACAATCCGTTCTCCGGCTTCGGTTCATCATTGCCGGGAACCGGTTGCTCTGTTAACCCGGCATAGCCCACCGCTATCATAATGACAGCGGCTATAAATAAAACACCGTAAAATATTTTCATAATGATCTTAGTTAGATGAATAATTAAGTTAAATAAATAAATTCAATTAGTAATAACTTACAAATTCAAAATAACATCAATTGAACATCTGTACAAACCGACCACCACCAAATTAGAACTTGTGAAAAAACTATTGACAAAGGCGAGAAGCTGTGTAGTGAGGCGAGCGGACGGCAAGAAAAGTGAAGAATACTGGTGGTATTTTGAACTTTCCGAGCCGTTTTCCGCGCAGCCCACTACACAGGTTCGCAGCCGTCAAGAGTTTTTGAACAAGTTCTAGTAAAAAAAGATCATATGAATAAAAGTAAAGAACAATAGATACAACCAGCCGGCGGCGTACAATCTCTCAATTCCGGTCCGGGAGGTACTAAATATCCAATAGACAACCGCTACACCGGCCGCCAAAGCCATCCAGGGGTAGATAGAGAGTGTAATATCAAAAAACTCCCAGAATTCACTCAGGTATTTCTGCAGATGAATGATGATATGACCGCCCCAATTAAGGAGAAAGATAAAAACAAAAAAACGGGCCCCGACCGGAAAATGTCGCCACATCAGCCAAACAAAGATACTCACTAAAAGGAACATCAAGACACCTTCCTGATCCTCGACTTCGGCAAATCCCAGTATCTCGCCCAGCTCCATTACTGTCCAGGCGGCCATCCCGCCGATGATCCCCCACCACGCCCCAGCTACCTCGCTTAGATCATCCTTCAGAGAGCGCCGGAGACAGACTCCGGTTACTAAGATAGCGGCAATTGTATAGACAACAAAACCCGCCGTTCCACCCACTCGAGCCAAAAACAGCAGTCCGATCAATCCCGCCAAAATAGCTGTTATCAAAAACGCCGGCAGCAGACCATCAAACAGCTTGCTCTTTAAGTCACTCCTCCACTCCATAATTCCTTTAGAAAGATCTTAAAACACTTACTTGTAAATTATTAAACCGGTCATATTCGAGCCAAGACAATTACATTTATTGCTATTGGTAGTAATCACACTGTTCACCCCACAACCCGCGGCGGGACTCTCGGGCCTCCGTTTCAACTTGGTTAAAATAGCTTACAAAGCCGTGAGATTCCAAGGCATCGGCAAAAGCATACCCCTCTTCCACCAGAAGAGTATTGACAAAGACGCCGTCCGGCAAGAACAAATACCGCAGGAGACGATCATATTGATCGCGATCGGAAACCGCTTTGCCTCTTAAGAGCACCATCTCCTCCTCGTTCTCCAAAATACCCTTAAGTCCTTCCGTCGCCTCCGGCCCAAAACATTCTTCCTTGGTGTAAGGGCTATCCACTTCCGGTGAATCAATACCGATCAGGCGAACAGTCTCGGCCCGACCGTCTATTCTCACCTGAATAGTATCTCCGTCGATCACTGTTAGAAGTTCCGCCTGTTGATCGATCGACTTATCCACTTCGTTTTCGGTACCCTTTAATTCCACCTCATCCAACTCTACCTGTTTTGAACTCTCTACTACGATCTGCGGCCGGCCCTGATAAGTGGTTATTTCACCGTAGATATGAATCTCCTCGCCGGACCAACCCGCAATATCAGCGAATTGAGGTACGTTATCATCAAAAATAGGGCTGTAAAAAGGACAATCTCTGAAATCGGGACAGAAATTTACGAACCGGTGTCCGTCCGGATGTTCAAAGACATGATCTACCTCGCCGTAGACCCACAACTCCTCACCCACTCTCTCCGGCGCTTTGGAGAAATGAATGGTATTCTCCTCGGTGATAGCCGGAACCTCCTCAACTGCTTCCGGCCCCGGTTTACCGGCCCGATACCAGATCAATGCTACCATAAGAATTAAAATGACCATAGCTAACAACACCATAGCTAGCCGTTGTTTTGATACCATGCCGCTTATTTTACAGCTAAATATTCAGAACGGCAAACTTATACTATACTTCTGAAATATTATGTAATGAGGAAGTTAGAATTCAAATATTTCGGTAAGACAGGTTTATTTTTCGAACACCTCTTGTAGTGAAAATAGTATTAGATAAGTTAATCAACTACCCTGCGGCAGAGACCGCAGGGTATGTAGGAATTAATATTATATTCTATAAGGTATCTCATAAACATAACTCTTTGAAAAGATCAAAATATTCGGAGTAAAGAAACTTTTCGGGGCCTAAAATTATTCTTTACCGTTGTTTTTCA
>CAYLYL010000005.1:0-8944 GCA_964388095.1 uncultured Candidatus Saccharibacteria bacterium
GGGTTTTCAAAGTTCGGGGGTGGTAGATAAAAGTTGTGTCTATGTTCAATTCCAGTATTGAAAATCATTTCATTTATGGACTCTGTTTTAAATTCTATTAAACCGGTTATAGAAAGTTCAAGATCCGTTCGTATAAACGAACAGGCCATTTGGGATTTTTCCCAAGATGTTGCAAATGAAGAATTTGATGATTCGGAATTCGGGCCGGAAACAATACTGCCGACCACCGCAACCGAAGAAGAGCAGATAGCTTTGGCTTTCGTTTATAACACTATAAACTTTTGTTACTGGGGCGAACCAAAATGGACAGTTACAATAAAAGGAGATCTCTACGACGGAAGCTCGGGAATGTTGCGTGCCGTCAGAAAAGCAATCGAGAACGGCTTTAATCTGCTTGATCCCGAATATTTAATAGATCTGTCGGAACAGGATCTGGCAAAAATCCTGGAAGGAAATACCGAGATCCCGCTTTTTGAAGAACGATTGAATCTGTTGCGTCAATTGGGAAAAGGTATTGTGGAAAAATATGACAGTGCTTTCAAGAATGTTGTTGCGGAAGCCAACGGTAATGCAGTACGTATAGTCGAACTCTTGGCAAGAGATCTTCCCGAGATCTTCGATGATATGGCCTATTATCACGGGCAAGAAGTTAAATTTTACAAACGGGCGCAGCTGGTTCCGGCGCATTTGTTCGAACTATCAAAGCTGGGATCGATCTCCATTCCGCTTAGCGGTTACAGCGAATTAACTGCCTTTGCCGATTATAAAGTTCCGCAGTTACTTAGAAAATTTGCAATTTTAGAATATACCGATGAGCTCGCTAATAAGATCGATAACCAAACAGAAATTCCGGCCGGCAGTGATGAGGAAATAGAGATCCGGGCAAATACTATTTGGGCGATAGAGATGGCCACTGAAACTTTAAAAGATAAATTTCCGCAAGCCAGTGCCGCCAAAGTTGACAATATATTGTGGTTTAGGGGTCAGGTTAAATCACCGGATGATAAACCTTATCACCGAACAAGAACAATTTGGTATTAAAAAGTGTGGTGTGTGTTAATGGTACCAGCTTTTTTACACCGTCAGATTATAATACCGGGGTTCCGGTACCGGCAAGATCTTGAGTTGTAACCTGGGCAAAGTTCGTGTTATATTAATTTTGTTTGTGATGCGCGCGTAGCTCAGTTGGTTAGAGCGTACGATTCACATTCGTAAGGTCCCTGGTTCAAGTCCAGGCGCGCGCACCGAGCGAGGCCAGGTGCTGTATAGTACCTGGCGAAGCGAGGGAGCACGGCTGGATTCGAATAAAAATCGCTCCATGTGAGGGCCCATAGCTCAGTTGGTAGAGCGCACCGTTCGCATCGGTGAGGTCAGCGGTTCGATTCCGCTTGGGTCCACTAGTTTTTATCTAAAGATATTTGCAGGTAGGGTAGCGATAATCTCTTACATCTCATTAAATAACATTAATTAAGCGGTCGGTATTGGTGGAGTTTTGATATTTTTATCAACGGTCAAGATATATTTTTGACTGGCTAAAAGACCCTTAAATTGTTATGATGTAAATACATTTTATGAATAGGGAAGCTAC
Organism: uncultured Candidatus Saccharibacteria bacterium; assembly: GCA_964388095.1. Classification (GTDB taxonomy): domain Bacteria; phylum Patescibacteriota; class Minisyncoccia; order Phycocordibacterales; family CSBR16-193; genus CAYLYL01. The sequence continues at coordinate 1,589 of CAYLYL010000005.1, forward strand.
ATATTTTCATAGTCCCACAGACGGAAAATTAACTTTTGATGAGCTGGTGAAACTTTTGGCCGAAACAGTAGGCGGCGAGTCGGCAAGCGCTTACAAAGTTATTGTAGGCAGCGACTCTTCGGCTCGTGATTACACATCTTTGACCACGGTGGTTATATTTTATCGGCAGGATCGCGGCGGTAGGTACTTTTATACCCGTTCCGGTATGCGGCATTTCTCTTCCTTGGCCGATCGAATATTTGCCGAAACCGTTAGTTCCATCACCTTGACTCAGGAGTTGCGGTCCGGTTTGCGGGAAGAGTTGAGAACCGAGCTGCCGGATATTAATTTAGAGGTGCATGTTGATATCGGGTACCGGGGGCCAACCCGAGAATTGGTCGATGCAGTGACCGGTATGCTTCGGGGTTATGATCTGATACCGGTTATTAAGCCGGACGCTTTTGCGGCTTCCAGTGTAGCGGATAGGCATACTTAATTTACAAACACATCTGAGGATGTAGTTTTTTGAGCATTAAAAAGGTAAGATGGTTATTTGATCTAAATCCTCCACATTTGGTCTTTTGATGTAACAGTGGTAAGATACTAAAGTATAACTAACATTGAAAATACGGTTATGCGGTGAAGTCCGGCGAAATTCCGGCACTGACGCGCAACGGTTACAGTCCGATCCCGCATAATATGCCCCTTAGGGACCGTATAGTGGCTCGCGCCAAGTCGGATAAGTTATCTTGGCCTATGCCAGGTTTTTTTATTAAGTTTAATTAGCGAATATTATGTACAGACAGATCAAAAAAAGAGACGGGAGAGCAGTGGATTTTCAACCGAAAAAGATCACCGATGCTATAGCTAAAGCCGGGCAAGCTACCGGCGAGTTTGAGCGGGAGCAGGCGGAGGAATTTACTGCAGAGGTGTTAACGAGAGCGGGTAATAAAACGGATCAAGAGATCCCGCAGGTGGAGCAGATCCAGGATCTGGTGGAAGAGGTTCTGTTGGAGTCGCCGTATAAACAGACAGCCAAGGCCTATATTCTTTATCGCGACCAGCATCGACAGTTGCGTGATGTTGCCAATAAAATGAACAATGATCTGGTAGACAAATACTTGGGGCAGTTGGATTGGCTGGTCAAAGAAAACAGCAACATGACCTACTCTCTGCAGGGTTTGAACAATCACATAGCGGGAGAGGTTAGTAAACGTTATTGGCTGGACAAGATCTACCCCCAAGAGATCAGAGAGGCTCATCTGTCGGGAGATCTTCACATTCATGATCTCGGGATACTTTCGGTGTATTGTGTCGGTTGGGATCTGCTGGATCTGCTTCAGGTCGGTTTCACCGGGGTTTCCGGCAAGATCTCCAGCAAACCGCCCAAACATTTTCGCGCCGCCTTGGGTCAAATAACCAACTTTTTTTATACCTTACAAGGAGAATCGGCCGGCGCTCAGGCCTTTAGTAACTTCGATACTTTGCTGGCACCATTTATTCGCTACGACGGTCTCGATTATCGGGGAGTAAAGCAGGCCATGCAGGAGTTCGTCTTCAATATTAATGTACCCACCCGGGTCGGGTTTCAAACCCCCTTTACCAATATTACCCTGGATCTTAATCCGCCGCCGCATCTGGCCGGTCAATCAGTGATCAGCGGCGGAAAGCCGCAAAAAGAAACCTATGGTGAGTTTCAAAAGGAGATGGATATGTTCAACGCCGCATTTCTGGAGGTGATGTCCGAAGGCGATGCCAACGGCCGAGTGTTCACTTTTCCCATACCTACCTACAACATCACCGAGGACTTTGATTGGGACAGCGATATCAGTCAACTGCTGTGGGAAACCACCGGCAAATACGGTCTGCCGTACTTTTCCAATTTCATTAATTCCGATATGAAACCGGAGGATGCCCGCTCTATGTGCTGCCGGTTGCGGATCGATAACCAAGAACTGCAAAAGCGGGGCGGAGGACTGTTCGGAGCTCACCCACTAACCGGTTCCATTGGGGTGGTGACCATCAATCTGCCCCGTTTAGGATACATCTCGCGCGATCAGTATGAATTTATGAAGTTGTTGCGGGAACAGATGGTCCTGGCTCGAAATAGTTTAGAAATAAAAAGGAAAGTGCTGGAGAATTTTACTGAAAAGGATCTTTACCCTTATACCAAACATTATCTTCGTAAAGTAAAAGAGGAGAGCGGCTATTACTGGGCCAACCACTTTTCTACCATCGGTATCATCGGAATGAACGAAGCTTTACTGAATCTCTTGGGCGAGAATATAGCTTCCAGGCAGGGTGTGGAATTCGCTAAAGAGGTGATGGATATGATGCGCGAGGAATTGACCGTCTTTCAACAAGAGACCGGCAATAACTACAATCTGGAAGCCACTCCGGCCGAAGGGGCCACCTATCGGCTAGCTCGCTTGGATCAGGAAAAGTACGACCGTCCGGTCTTTGCAAACGGTGTCGGCACGGAGGTTGCAGACCCTTTTTATACCAATTCCACTCATTTACCGGTCAATTTTACCGATGATATTTTTGAAGAGCTGGAGTTGCAGGATGACCTGCAGAGTAAGTATACCGGAGGAACGGTGTTACATTTCTTTTTGGGTGAGCGAGTTACCGAACCGAATGGAATAAAAAAAGTGGTGGAAAGTATCTGCAGCAATTATCAACTGCCATATTTCACCATCACACCCAGTTTTAGTATCTGCCCCCGTCACGGTTATCTATCCGGAGAAGTTGAGGAATGTCACAGCTGTGGCAATCGTTGTGAAGTGTATTCTCGCGTAGTGGGTTATCTGCGTCCGGTGGAACAGTGGAATAAGGGGAAACAATCGGAGTTCGCACTACGCACTAATTATCAGACCGGTAATATCTCCTAATGATCGGCGGCTGGCAAAAATTCTCACTGGCCGATTACCCGGGTCATTCTTCAGCGGTACTGTTTACTCAAGGATGCAATTTTCGCTGTTCTTTCTGTCACAATCCGGAGCTGGTGATACCGGAGCGTTTCAGAGAACCGATCACTGAACAACAGGTATTGGAATTTTTAAACCGTCGTCGCGGGCAATTAGAGGCGGTCACTATTACCGGAGGAGAACCGCTGATCCATAGTGAGCTCCCGGATCTGATGAAAAAGATCAAACAGATGGGGTTTTTACTTAAGCTGGATACTAACGGCGGTTATCCAAGAGCGTTGGAGAAAATATTGGATCAAGACCTGGCGGACTATTTGGCAATGGATATTAAAGCTCCTTTTGATAAATATCAACATCTGGTCGGAGCAAGCTATTCAGCCCAAGACCTCTGTCGGAGTGTCGAGTTGATAAAGAGTTCGGGACTGGAATATGAATTTAGAACTACGGTTATAAAAAACAAAATAACGGAGGATGACCTGCACCGGATCGCCGGGCATATTTGGGGAGCCGATAAATACTATCTTCAATCTTTTCGGCCGGGAGGTAAAATACTGGACCCGGCTTGGCGTAATGAACAAAGTTATTCCAAACAGGAGCTGGAAGAAATAGCCGACCGACTTTTGAATTACGTCCAAGAATGCTTGGTGCGATAAACAAGACGCCGATTTGGGGATAATTAAAAAGAGCTTTTCTGGTATAATGGTTTGTAATATGAACCAAAAAGAAGACAACCAAGACCGGAACATCTCTTCGGAGTCCGTCCCGGATCAAGATAATAATAACCAAGAACCTGATAAGCCTTGGTATCAATTAACAGTAAAAGAAACCCTGGATACTTTAAAGACCTCGCCGCGGGGTTTGACTCGTTCCGAGATAAAGCGACGTCGTGAGCATTACGGGCCGAATGAGATACCTAAAAAGACCGGCCGTTCTCCTTGGCAGATCCTCTGGGGCCAAATAAAAAGCCCGCTGATATATGTATTGGTGGCAGCTGCTCTGGTTTCACTGTGGGCCGGACACTTGCTTGACTTTTGGGTTATTGTGGCGGTAATAGTTCTCAATACCGTTATTGGGTTCATCCAAGAATATAAAGCCGAACGTTCGGTTAACGCCCTTCAAGAGATGTTGGTCACCCGGACGCGAGTTTTGCGGGGCGGGGAAATGCGAGATATACCGGCCGCTAAACTGGTTCCCGGTGATGTGGTGTATCTGGAAAGCGGAGACTCGGTACCGGCTGATGCTCGGGTAATTGAATCCGGAAATTTTCGAGTGGTGGAATCATCCTTGACCGGTGAATCAACGGCGGTGGAGAAAAACGCTGAAGCAATAACAGAGAATACAGCAACAGCCGATCGACACAATATGATCTGGAACGGTACTCACGTAGTAGGAGGAAGTGCAAAGGCGGTGGTGGTAGCAACCGGTGAAAATACTATTCTGGGGCATATTGCCGCTTCCCTGGATGAAAAGGACAAGATCAATACCGGGCATTTTGAACAAAAAACCTCAAGTTTGGCCAAAAAAATGGGCGGTTTGGCCGGAATTGGTTTCGTGGTCATTTTTTTGATTGGTTTCTTGTATTACCGGTTTGAGTTTGATGAGATATTCTTGTTTGCCTTGGCGGCTTTGGTTTCCGGTATCCCGGAAGGTTTGCCGGCAATTTTGACCATTGTTTTGGCGGCCGGCGCTCGTCGAATGGCCGACCGTTCGGTTATTACCAAACATCTCCCCGCCATAGAAACCATCGGCAGTGTAGATACTATAGTTACCGACAAAACCGGAACCTTGACCATGAATACTATGACGGTTCAATCGGTACTATTGGGTTCGGAAAGAGAGATCGAGGTAGAGGGTGAGGGCTGGAAGCCGCGAGGAAAATTCTATCAATCCGGCCGGCAGCTAGATCCAACCGCTGACCCCGATCTTAATAAATTGTTACACATCAGTGCTCTGGGAACTTCCGCTCATCTGGTCCGTCCCGAAGAGAATAGCAATAATCGGGAATATGATATTTTGGGCGAGCCGACCGAGGGTGCTTTGGTAGTAATGGCCGCCAAGGGCGAGATAGAGAAAGAAACCGGCCGTTGTTCGGGTGAAAAACTGGAGGATATACCGTTCAACCAACAGAACCGTTATCGGGGTTCTTTGATTCGTCTGCCGAATAAAAAGAAACCCCAGATGTATATTATTGGTGCGCCTGATAAATTATTGTCTTTAACCCGTTATGTATATGAGAACGGCAAAAGAAGAAAATTAACCGAAGAAAAACTGGAGGATCTCAAAAAGAAAACCGAGGAAATGAGCGCCCGGGGGTTGCGGGTAATTGCCTTAACTTACCGCCGCTTGCCGGAGGAAACCGAACAGTTCCTACCGGATAGGGTCAAGGGTTTGACTTTGGTCGGGTTAGCGGGAATGAAAGACCCGGTACGTTACGGAGTAAAAAAGGCGGTACATAAAGCTCAGCGAGCCGGAATTCGGGTGGCGATGTGTACCGGAGATCATAAAAAAACCGCTGAAGCTATCGCTTATGAAGCAGGGATAATTGCCGAGCAACCGGAAACGGAAGGTGCGGAGAAAGTGGCCGCCTTTGATCAAACCGAATTAGAGCAAATGTCTCCGACACAGTTCAGTGAAGCGGTGCAACAGGCGGCGGTGTTCGCGCGTATTTCGCCGGATATGAAAAAAGAAATAGCGAAAGAGCTTCAAGGTCAGGGTCGTTTGGTGGCGATGACCGGGGACGGAGTCAATGATGTACCGGCTATCAAGCAAGCCGATGTAGGTATCTCGATGGGTATTACCGGCACTGATCTGGCGCGGGAATCTTGTGACCTGGTTCTGGCCGATGACAACTTCGTGTCAATAGTTAATGCAGTACAAGAAGGTCGCAACATTTTTCGCAATATTCGCAACTCCAGCGGTTATCTGATAACCACCAACCTGGCTGAAATACTGACCATTGTATCAGCTTTGAGTTTAAGTGCGGTATTGCCGCTGCGTCCCACTCAGATCTTGTGGTTGAACCTGATCACCAACGGTATCCCGGGTGCGCCGTTGGCGTTAGAGCCCGGAAGAAAAGAGGTGATGAAACGACCTCCACGACCAAAAAACGAGCCGATAATGTCGAGTCGGGTGATAAACTTCATACTTTTCAACGCCTTAATAATGACGGTGTTAGCTATGGGGGTATTTGTTTTTTATCAAAATAATGCCGAGATGAAAACCCAAACAGCGGTATTCACCTTGTTGGCATTTGCTCAGTTGTTCAACGTATTCAATATGAGGTCTTTAAGCGGTTCAATATTCACTATCGGTTGGGCCACCAATCCTTATGTTCTTTACGGAGTTGGTATTTCGGCGCTGGCACAGCTTATTGTGTTGTTCACACCCGGTATAAGAGAATGGTTCCACTTTGAATTGTTAAGCTTTGGCGAACTGATCGTTTTAATACTGTTAGCCGCAGTAGTTTTGGTGACCGGCGAGCTGTATAAGTGGAGTAAAGTGATCTATTCCACTTATCGTTCCGGGGCTCCGCTGAAGATCAAAAAAAGATCACCAACCAAAACCCAAAAGTCGACCGAGAAAAAATCTATCGACCTTTGTTAAGCGATCCGATCATATTTGCTGGTGTCTATAATTTTACACCACCGATGATTGGGTCAATGTTTGTAGACCGGTGGTTTTATTGTTAGTGCGAGTCTAAACTTAAAGTAGTTAGGTATCTAAGTGAGCTTTCTATACTATCCAACTCGGCATATTCATCACAAGAGTGATAACCGTTGCCGCTCGGACCGAAACCCACAACGGTCGGAATGTTGTGAGATATGAGAAGGTGTGCTTCATTGGCCGGACCGGAACCGCGCAGCGTTACTTCCGGGATCCCGTATATTCTGCTTTTTATTTGGGCCGCTTTTTGAACGAACGGATGTTCGGGGTCCGAAAGAGCCGGCGGAACATCGTTTTTTACCATAAAATCAAACCGAAGTTTGGAATTATTAGTCACCGAAGCGGCTATTTTTTTAAGCTCGCCTAATATAACCTGACTTTCTTGCCCCGGCAGGGTTCTGATATCAAGCAACACCCGGGCTTCATCGGGAACTTGTGATTCACCGCTTCCTCCTTCGATCAGAGTGGGGGTTATCACACAATGATAATCGGTAAAATAAGGATCTCTAACCTTGGAGATCATCTGGCCGTAAAGTTTTACTCGCTCTAAAAAGGACATCAAACCGTTAATAGCACTAGCTCCTTGAATACCGTTTTGCCAGTGACGTGAGCCGGTATGAGCGGATTCGCCCCGACACCGGACCCAGATCCGCAGAACACCCCGGTGTCCAATATTCATTTTGTTATTACTTTCTCCTCCGTAGCTATATACCGCCCCGGCGGCTTGCAAACCCCGGAGCAAAACATATCGAATACCGATCTGAGAATCGGCGCCGCTTTCCTCATC
>CAYLYL010000005.1:9044-26575 GCA_964388095.1 uncultured Candidatus Saccharibacteria bacterium
CGACCTCTGACCGCGGACAGTTTTTGAGCCGGCAATCCCAGTGACCGGCATTCCTGAACTATTAGATCGGCGATCGCTAGTTCATTATGAACACCGTTGACCGAAGGTGTTCGTATTAGCTTCTGTAAAAATTTAACACAGTCCGATTGGTATTTTCTGCAGGTTGCCGTTATTTTCTCTTCCGAGGGTGAAGAGGGTTGGAAGTTATTTAGGTCCGGCATAGATATAAATTGGTTATAATTTTTTCACTATTTCGGCGATCAAACTACACTGTCCGTTGCGGTATGATATCTTGCCCTTGATGGCTATACAAGTTTCAGGCTGTAGTAAATCAATATGTTTTTGGTAGGTCTCGGGGAAAACCACCACATCCAAGGTATCACTGTAGTCGGCCAAAGTAACAAAGGCCATTCGATCTCCCTTTTTGGTGATAACCGGACGCAGTGCCTGGATAATTCCGGCTATCACCGTACTTACTCCTTCATTGGCTGCCTGTTTTACTTTATCAATCGAGTTGTCGTGCCTTTGTAATTTTTCACGATGCTTGTCCAGGGGGTGTCCGGATAAATACAATCCCAACAGTTCTTTCTCCCATTGTAACATATTATCGCCGGAAGCGGGTTCACTTTCACTCAAACGCAGCTCCGCTTTGACCCCCCGGTCGCCCAGACCGTCAAAAAGCGAGTTCTGATCTTGGGGCGCTTTAGCCAGCTCCTTTTGAAATTCCAGCATATTCTCGATATTGGATAACATTCGACCCCGTTCACCCAAACTATCCATAGCGCCGCATTTGATAAGGGCTTCCAGCGATTTGCGATTGAGGTTTCTATCTCGTACGCGAGTCAACAGATCGGTTAAAGAATAGTAGGGTCCGTTTTCTTTACGTTCGGCGATCAAAGTATCGGCGATACCTTCTCCGAAATTTTTGATGGTGTAAAGGCCAAAGCGGATCTCATCTTCTCCGGTCTCTTCGTTCTTGACCACTGTAAACCCACCCAGTGATTTATTAATGTCAGGTGGTAATACCGGTATTTTCATCCGGCGACATTCTTCTATTGTTACCGCTATCTTTTCCGTTTCTCCGGAGTCGGAGGTCAGTACCGCGGCCATATAAACAGCCGGATAATTTGCTTTCATATAAGCTGTTTGATAAGCAACCCGGCCGTAACTGGCCGAGTGCGACTTGTTGAAGGCATACAAAGCGAAAGGTTTGATCCGTTCCCATAGATCATCGGCGGTTTTTTGCGGGATCTCGTTCTCAACACAACCCTCTTTAAAACGCTTTTCCTGTTCCTCCATCAGTTCCGGGATCTTCTTACCCATAGCTTTCCGGAATTTATCGGCTTCCAGCCAGGAGTAACCGGCTAACTTAATGGCGGTCATCATAACATCTTCCTGATAGATCAACAGGCCGTGACTTTTTTTCAGGATATCTTCCAGGGTGGGGTGGGGATAGTCCACCAGTTGGGGGTTATGTTTGCGTTTGATGTACTCCGGAATAAACTCCATCGGCCCCGGCCGATATAGGGCTACCATAGCGTTGATGTCGTGAATGTTGGTCGGTTTGAGCTCCATCAGATAGCGAGTCATTCCGGCGCCGTTAAGCTGGAACAACCCCACCGTTTCACCGCGAGCCAGCATTTCGAAGGTGGTTGGGTCGTCAACCGGTATATTTTCAATATCCACCTTATCACCGTGATATTTTTCCACGCCTTTAATAGCATTTGACAGGATGGTCAGGTTCTTCAGTCCCAAAAAGTCGAATTTGATCAAGCCGGCATCCTCTACCGCATGCATATCATACTGGGTAATTATCTTCTCTTCTCCTTTGCTGTCATACTGTAGCGGGACGTAATCAGTAAGATCGGTGGGGGAGATGACTACGCCGGCGGCGTGTACCGAAATGTGTCGGGCGCATCCTTCGATCCGGCGGGCCAGATCCAGGATCTCACGGGCATCACCTTCTTTGTCATACATTTCTTTCAGTTCCGGTACTTCCTGTAAAGCTCCGTCAATGGTTACCGGCATCCCTTGCGCACCCATCGGGATCTGTTTGGCGATACGGTCTCCGACGTTATAGGAATAACCCAGCACTCGGGCAATGTCGCGAACTGATCCTCGCGCCATCATGGTTCCAAAGGTACCGATCTGAGCTACTTTGTTACGGCCGTACTTCTCGCGAGCGTATTCCAGCACCTCATCCCGGCGAGTATCGGCAAAGTCCATATCTATATCGGGAGCCGAGGGGCGGTCCGGGTTGAGGAATCGCTCAAACCGCAGTTCATACTCCAACGGATCCAGATTGGTAATACCGGCCAAATAGGTAACCAGAGAACCGGCCACCGATCCGCGAATAGTGGTCAAAATACCGCGTTGATGAGCGAACTCCAAAAGATCGGCTACGATCAAAAAATAAGCCGAATAACCCTTGTCCCGAATGATCTTTAGTTCATATTCCAGACGCTCAACGGTTTGTTCGGTCTTTTCCATTCCCCGTCGCTCAAAACCCTGGTAAGCCAGATCTCTTAACTGATCGTCATAAGATCTGTCGCTTCCGGTATCCAGATCCGGAAACACCCACTCGCCCAACTGAAGTTCCAAATTACAGCGGTCAGCTATTTTTTTAGTGTTTTTCAGCGCTTCCGGCTCGTTTTTAAAAAGTTTTTCGGCCTGTTCGGGAGCAATGAAAGAAAAATCTTCCTCGCCTTCCAAACCGGTTTGAGTGTCCAAAATGCGGTTGGTTTGAATGGCGCTCAGGGCCTCTCTTACCATATGGTCATCGGGGTTTATATAGTAAACATCGTGGGTGGCAACCAGAGGAACACCGGTATCTTGTGCCAACTGTTTGATCTTTTCCATATTATCCTCGTGCCCGGGTATTTCCGGGTGATGGGTGATCTCCAGATAAACATTTTCCGGTCCGTAGATCTCAAGGTGGCGGTTTAACCGTTGTTCGGCTTCGGTACGGTCGTTCTGTTTGAGCGCCGATACTACACTACCACTGAAGGAGGGTTGGATGCAGATCAAACCCTGAGCGTATTTCTCCATCAATTCTTCATCGATTCGGGGTTTGTAATAAAAGCCCTCCAAGAAAGATGCAGTAACGATCTTTAATAAGTTCTTATAACCGGCGTGGTCTTGAGCCAAAAGCACCAAACGGAAACGGCGGTCATCTACTCCGGCTTGTTTGTCGTGGCGGGTGCGAGTGGCAACATAAGCGTCCAGACCAATGATCGGTTTGATATTCTCCTTTTGGCAGGCCTTATAAAATTCCAGAGCTCCGTAGAGGTTGCCGCTGTCGGTCAGGGCCAGGGCCGGCATCTCATATTCTTTGGCTCTGGCTACCAACTCCGGTATCTTGGTAACCGCGTTAAGCAGAGAGTAATGGCTGTGAGTATGTAGGTGTATAAAGTCGGACATAACGCAATTATACTACAAAGCAGACTTTACATAAAATTAACCCAAAACAAAACAACGGCGTCGTCTATCCGAATAATGAGTTATCCATTGACAACTAAAAAGAGGGGAGTAACATAGCATTCGGTGGTTCGTAGTTCGGGATTCATAGGGTACTCCAAGAAGGAGGAATGTGTAATGAAACTGCGTTTCAAAATAATTTCTCTCAGTGGCCTGAGAGACAAAGTTAAGGTCACAACACCTCCACCCACTAAAGAACAGAACATAAGATTCAACCTCTTTCAGGTGATGCTAATGAGGGAAGAGTACAGCATCACCTACTATTACGAGGGAGTGGAGAGGGATAAAGAACCCAATCCTCACTTAGTGCTGGTTAGGTGGTCAGACTATGCCGGCGAAACAATCCGAGTGTGGTTTATGCTCCTTTCGGACTCCGAAAGGGAGTTGATGCTCGCTTGTAATAGTTTGACGGAGTTCTTCTCTCTCGTAGAGATTGAGGGAAGAATAACCAAGTGGGTGAGTTGGTTCACCCACTACTCTGATGAGAAGGTGGCGGAATTATTGAAAGAGGCGGTCTAAGACCGCCTCCACCTTTTTATTATTATTGGTTTGATTTTTATTGGTGTTATATTATTTAGGAAGTAATTCAATCCTTGTTATTCGCAAATGTCCCCGAAAGCGCTTCGCTGCCGCGAACGCTGCGAAGCGCTTTCGCCCAAAATACCAAACACCAACCCCGAAAGCACTCCTTCTCCAGTTTTGAACGGTAGAAGTTTCTACTTCCCAAAACTGGAAAAGGACGCTTGGGCAAGCAATAGTTCTCTTCGAGAAGAGCGCGATGTGCTTTCGCCCATAATACGATCCTGTGTTTTCTCTGTTTGCATTATCCTCGCTGCAACTTATATAATAGACCTAAGATATGTTTAACCGTTCCACTTTCGTTTTAATAACAGCGGCGATCATAGTAGTGATCAGCGGACTGTGGTTATTAGAAGTTAACAATAACGACAACTCTATGACGGAACAACCGGAACCAAAACAACAAAAAATAATAAAGCTTCCGGATCCGAGTTCAGAGGATCCTATTTCTTTGGAAGAGGCCATAGCCGAGAGGCGCAGTATCAGGAACTACCAAGAAGGGGAAATATCGATTTCGGAGTTAAGCCGACTTTTATGGGCGGCTCAGGGAATAACCGGCGAGGGAGATAAACGCGCCGCTCCCTCGGCCGGCGCCACTTATCCTTTAGAGCTTTATATAGCAGCAGAGGGGGTAGAAGGCCTGGAGCCCGGTTTATACCGTTATCGGCCGGAAGGTCATCTGTTGGAGATGGTTTTATCCGGTTCATTAAGCAATGAACTGCAAGATGCCGCTTTGGGGCAAACTTTTGTGGGACAGGGAAGTTTGAACCTAATAATTGCCGCTGATTATCAAAGAACCACCGGGCGCTATGATGAACGAGGCGAGCGTTACGTACATATGGAAGTGGGGCACGCCGGCCAAAATATTTATCTGCAAGCCGAAAACCTGGGGCTGGGTACCGTGGCGGTGGGAGCTTTTGATGATAGCCGGGTTAAAGAGCTTTTGGATCTGCCAGACGATCAAGACCCTCTCTATATCATGCCGGTCGGCCGCCGCTAATGAGGTAGCCGAGGCGAAACCCAACCTTCTATCCGCTCGGAATTTTCAAATTCCGGGCGGTTTTATTACTGGACAAGTGAACGTTCGTTTACTATACTGTAAGATATGACCGGACAAAGAGATATTTCCACCGACGATCGGGCTGTTGCGGCCTTGCGGAACTTTTATCGCCGCTATCGTCGAATGCCCAGCTTTCGAGAACTGGGTGACGAACTCGGACTGCGTTCCAAAAACGCAGTGTCTCGGTTAGTCAAGCGGTTAAGCGAAAAAGGGGTGATAGACCGGGACCGAACCGGGCGTTTGATACCTCGGGATCTGTGGGGCGGGTTAAAGTGGCTGGGAGCGGTGGAGGCCGGCTTTCCGTCCTCTGCCTCGGAAGAGTTCCTGGACAGTATAACTTTGGATGAGTGGTTAATAGCTAACCGAGAGGCCAGTTTTATCCTCCGGGTAAGCGGCAACTCGATGAAAGAGGCCGGTATTATGCCGGGAGATTGGGTATTAGTAGAGAGAGGAAAGACCCCGCAACCAGGCGATATCGTTATAGCAGAGGTGGACGGAGAATGGACTATGAAGTATTGGCGGCGGATAAAAGGAAAAGATCACTTGGTGCCGGCTAATCCCGACTACCAAACCATTTGCCCTCAACAGGAGTTAAATATAGCGGCTGTTGTAACCGGAGTGGTGCGAAAATATTAATATTATGACCAGAGATGACAACACTTTCTCTCCGCCTCTGATCCACATAGACGCCGACGCCTTTTTTGTCTCGGTAGAGCAGGCCCTGGATCCTTCTTTAAAAGGCAAGCCGGTGGTTACCGGTGCAGAAAGGGGGATAGTTTCGGCCCTCAGTTATCCAGCAAAGGCGCTCGGAATAACCCGGGGTATGCCGATATACAAAGTAAAAAGAGAGTACCCCGAAGTGACGGTTCGGCCTTCCGATTACTATATCTATTCGCTCTTTTCCCGGCGCATGGTCGAGTTGGCCCGCCGCCGGGTGGATAATATCGAGGAATACAGCATAGACGAGTTCTTTATCTATTTTTCAAGGGATTTTACATATTCACAAGTTGAAAAATTAGCCGGTGACATCAAGAATGATATAGCCCGGGAACTGGGTATTACGGTATCGGCCGGCATAGCTCCCACTAAAGTACTGGCTAAACTGGCTTCTTCCCGATATAAACCAAACGGACTGCAAGTGCTCAATGAAGAGAACAAGGACCGCTATTTGGATACTATTCCGTTGGATAAGGTGTGGGGGATCGGGGGACGTTCCGCCGCAAAACTTCAGAGTTGGGGAATGAGAACCGCCGGCGACCTAAGACGAAAAAGCCGCCACTGGGCAGAAACTCATCTTGCCAAACCCGTTAAGTTGATCTGGTACGAACTGCAGGGATGTCCGGCCGTGACCACGCCAACATCCCAAAGGTCGCTCCGCCATTCTATGCGCTCCAGCCGCTCCTTCTCTCCCACCTCGCAACAGGAGTTCTTGTTTGGCCGGTTGGTTTATCACAGCGAAAAAATAACCCGCAAGTTACGCCAGCACGGTCTGATGGCGGGACGAGTTGCCGCTTTTTTGAAAAGTGATTCTTTTCGCTATTTTTCCGACGAGGCAACACTCCACACCCCTACTCAAGATCCGGGTTGTTTACTGACTGTTATCCGTCAAATGTGGCCGCGGTTATTGCAAAAGGGAATTAAATACCGCAGCGCGGGAGTTATTGTCAGCTGTCTGACGCCGGAGGGTTCCCGACAGCAAGATCTCTGGTCTTCTTCCGCTGCTATTCAAGCCCCAATGAAGGTGGTAGATGAATTAAATCGCAAGTTCGGCGATGGAGCAGTTCATTTGGCATCTTCTCTGGACCGTTACCGAAAACAGGAAAAGGGAACAAAAAAAGAAAGCCGGCGCTTTAACATTCCGGTATTGGGAGAGGTTGATTAGCGCCGTATTGAATAATCGGTACGACTTACCTGGCGGTATGATTTTCTTGGCAAAGAGAGTGATTTATGCTTCAATTTAAAGGTATGAGCCCGTCTAACTCGGACAATAAATTTCCTTCCGGGGAGGTATCCAAGATCAAGGTAAAGATCACCTCTAATTATCTTTTGGTCTCCAATCGTCGACGATGCCGAGAGTTGCTTAAACGCAAAAATGACTGGAAGGAAAGGGACGTGGCAGAGTTCCTAATAGCCCTGCATTTGGTAATGGAGATCGGTTTGAATTCTTTCTACCGTCAGATCTTTACCAAAGAGGGTTCTTTGGGACGTTTGGATCTCGGCGAAAGTGAAGAAAGCGCCGACGAGCTTCATTTCCTCGACAAGACCAGAACCTTTTTGGTTTGGGGACGGTTTAACTGGCAGACGGACAAAGACAAGGAGGATGCTGTCAAAAAACACCGCCGGTTGAAAAAGAATTTGATCGAATTTTCGGCACCGCGCAACCGTCTGTTGCACGGTCAGGAGGTTAGCGTCTCGGCCTATTACGGCGGCCAACCGGTTGCCTCCAAAGCCAAAAAACTGCTAACCGTCAAAAAGGCCGAGGAGCAGATCAGCAAATTCCAACAGATCATTGAGGATCTGAACTTTTTCTTAGACCGTCGGGAGAGCGTGCTTAATGAACAACAGCTTAAAAAACTGCGGTATCGCTTTTTGAATACCGGATTTTTATCTTCAGCTAACTAACAAGTAATGCCCTAAACTTAAGTTATATTATTTGCTGATCAAACCACTATGATAAACCCTGAAATTAGTACCAACTTTGAATCAGAGAGCTTACCGGATATTTCCCTTTTGGTTGGATTTTTGGAAACCTTGGAACGTTTTAACGGTTTACACCTCAATAACTCTGATGATGTCTGGCAATCAAGTGAAGAAGATGAAAATATAGAATTATCCTCATTTCGGCTAATAAGAAATAATTCCGAGCAACAAGAGGAGTTATATAAGGAGTTGAGAAGTTATAACACTCTTTTAGATCAAATCGGGCTAACCACGGAATGTGAAAGAACATTTTATATCAATGATGAAAATGGTAGCACTGAAGAAAATGACGGAGTTTGGATATATCGTTTACTTTTACATATTGATAACCGCTACCGGTTAAGTACTTTTTTGGATCAATTGAAGAAACAGATTGAAGTACAAGAAAAGAACAAACAAGAGGTTGAGACACTTTTCTCCCTACTAATGGATCAATTAATACACGATTATGATCTGTCTTTCGGGGCATCAGATGAAAGACCGGTCGAGTTTTTGGCCGGTTTGGATGACTGGATAGAAAAATGCCGGGAACTTGAACTGTCGCCGGAGATCATTAACGGTCTTCGCGAATGTAAGGCCTATCGCGATCTAAAATGCCTTGAACGGTATCAACTATTAAAGAAGAGTGGCTTACTTGCACCTGTTCTAAATCAGGATTCTAATAAAAAAGATCAGGGAACAGAAGAATGGGAGGAGATCCTCAGGTCTCAATTGATCGATCACTGGAAAGAGTTTCAAGATAGTGAAAAATGGAGATCGTTTTTGGAAAACATTACCGAGATATTTAGCAAAATAAAAGAAAAATGTGAGAGCTGCAAAGACGGCAATGAAAAGGAACAGGAGAGCAGTGAATTTATTTTAATCCAAATACATCGTACTGCAGCTCTAATATCAAAAGGGCTTGAACAAATGGTTGAAGAAACAAAAGTCAGCGATGAAGATAAACAGGCGGCAAAACAGACCCGAGATGAATTACAAGAGATCTTACCACAGGTTGGTTAGCCCCTAGATAACTAATTTAATAGATTTATATTTTAAACCGCTATTTCTATAGATATGAAACAAGATCCCACCGAACGCCTCACCGACTTCCTTTATGAAGTAGGTCATTTAAGAAAGATCCTGCGGGCTCATCGGCAAAATCTGCTAACCAATGATCCCTCCGATAATATCGCCTCTCATTCATTTCGGGTAGCAATGATCGGATGGATACTGGCGGAACAGGAAGGAGCTGATACCGCCAAAGTTATCAAGATGACACTATTGCATGATTTGAAAGAGATCCGTAGCAACGACCACAACTGGATCCATAAACGTTATGTCAAAGTTTATGAGCAAGAGATATCTGATGATCAGCTGGGAGATCTCCCCGCTCGGGAACTGTATCAGATAGCGACCGAATACGATGAGAGAAAAACCCCGGAGTCCAAACTGGCCAAGGACGCCGACCTTTTGGATCAGTTGCTTCTGCTTCGGGAGTATCAACAGAGCGGCTGCCAAGAAGCAACCCGTTGGCTGGAAGGAAAACGGGGCAAGGAGATCAATACTCAATTAAAGAATCTCCATTCACAAACCGCCCAACGTTTGGGCGAGGAGATATATCGTCGCAATCCCACCGAATGGTGGAAAGAGATCTGGACCGATAAAAATCGCTAGATACTTCTAGTATGGAACCCTTTTAAGATCCTACCGCTATGGTTTCACGGCAAAAAGTGTGGAGCCGGAAAAGATATATGTTATTATTGATAACATCATTAGTTCAAGGTTCAATATTTTTATACTTTAATTATTTTGCAAGATAATTTATGAAAAGTGATCTTCCCGGTTCTTCGGCCAAGCCACAAAAAAAGGATCGTATCAGCAAAGAACGTCGCCGGGGAATGGAGAGCTTTCTGGATAGTTTAAACGGTAAAGGCTCAGGCGGTTGTCATAACTCACTCTCTGCTGAGCAAAAAAAGGTCATCTCGCCGGCCGAGGTCGGTAAAAAACCACAACTCGTTGCCGACCGATTACTGGAACTATTATGCGATGATGAGCTTAATAATCCGGCCTTAAAGCGACTAAGAAAAAGAATTAAGGACCGATCCGAGGGCAGTGAGATGATATCCTTTCTTGAACGCAATGATCTGTCATTCACATCGAAAACCGAGCGCTTGTTATTGACCGCCACTTTTATTATAGAACTGGACCGTCAGCGGCGTTTGAAGTCAAAACAACAAAGATTTCCGGTGGTGTTGAACAGAGTTTTAAAATGGGCTGCCAAAAGCGGAAGCGATGAGCGAATGGCAGTTCGAAGTTATTTGGAAACCTTGCCTCTATCCAATATCTGGGATCAATATCAAAGATCGTCAACCGCGCCGGGCTGCGGACTGGCGCTCTGGGCCGAGTTGATCTGGTTGGGAGGTATCTATAATAAGCCTACCATTAAACAGATAAAACAAACGGTGAACAGGGAGTTGTTCCGCTACGCCGATCTGTCTGATGTTGATCCGCAAAAAGCGGCGCGTAATTTTTGTCACTCAGTAACCGGCAGAAAAAAAATACTGAACCATTATCAACCGGTAGTTCTGGATAAAATATTACGAGAGGCCGAACAAGAACTGGCATCTTTGCTTGATCATCTGAGTCACATCATCACACAAGAGATCAACCGTAACAACCCTGATGTTGAAGTGTTAAAGGATCTGCGCGCCATACCTGTTTTGGCCGGAATGTTGCCGGTTACCAAAACCGCCGACTCGGAAGCGGTTTATGATAATAAAAATAGCGCCGAGAGCGATACTTCAAAGCAGTTACTTAAGCAATGCCGTTTTTTAAAAAAAGAAACAGCCCAACTCAAACCGGAACTTTCTTATTTCGAGAAACAGTTATATAAAAAAGTGGAGTTCTCGGATGTTGATCTCTTAAAACATTTATGGCGAGCGGAGGATTGGAAGGTGTTGCGCAGCAGCCCTTATTCCGCAGCCCCGGTCGATATTACTTACTGGGAGGAAGCAATTAATTCCCTGTATGCCCAAGGTTATAGTTATGCACCGAATGAATTTAATAAATTACTGGCTGTATGGCAGAAAAGGAAAGAACAGCTTGAAGTATCGATCATTCGAACAATGGAGAGCCTGATCAAAGAAAAGAACTCTATTATTATCTCGCTCGTCAAACAAAAACTTACGCTAAACAAATCTCACCCCAACAGTTACGACCTGGATCACCATCTTCATTATTTACAAAAAGTGCTGAGGGAACTAAAAGAAAGTCCCGCCCCCGGCAGCAAGGTCAAGCAGAAGTTCTTGGCCGATATTTCAAATCTGGTCGAGGAAAAGATCGCCGAGTATCGCAGAGATCACCAACAAAAACAAAAAGAGGATCATCGAGATCAGATCGAAAAAACCACCAACATCATTAAACGTAATTATCTTCTTAGCCAGATAGAAGAACGCAGTGATTATTTGCGAAGCATCTACGAACTTAATACCCAACTGAATTTCAGTTCCGTAATGGATCAATTCTCGGGTCCGGCATCTTTGAAGATCAATGCTTCCGATAATGAGAGATGGGAAGCCGCCTTGAACCTTGATCTTATCAATAACAAACCCGATCTCAATTTAAGATTGCCGCGCCGACTTAATTCATTGGAGAAAAGATGGCAAATGACAGATTGGTTGGCGGCCCGTGAATCTGCTTTGATGATGGATCATCTAACCGGTTACTCCCGTCGGGTGGTTGAGTCGTTATGGAGCGAAGGAACCTGGCTACAGAAATTACTGAAACATCAAGATCATTACTCGGTTGCCCGAGATATCGTTATTGATGCTTGGGGATGTAAGCTTTTAATTAAATTCGGCACCGGTGATCCTGCTCAAAAATTGCCGGTTGATAGATTGAACAACCTTATACGGTCTTACCTGGAGACCATGGCAAGCGTTCACAAGATCATCACCAAGCAAACAATTGAAGCAAAAGATCATAATTATTACAGATGGCAACTAATACGCTATGCTGTGGTGGCAGAACTACTAGTCGAAAAAGGCGAGGTTGAAAGCTCCAGGCAAGAATTGATCGATCTAGCCAACCAAAAAGCGCTAACACTGTACGACCAAAGCAGAAAATTGCAGCCAACGAAAAACAGCAGTCGAAAGCAAAAACCTCAAGACGATCCGCGATCCTTCTGCCGGGAGATATTTTATTATGCCGAAAGATCTTATGATAAAGAAAATTAAGCGATCACAGGTGGTAGCCGGTATCGATGAAGCCGGTCGCGGCCCGTTGGCCGGTCCGGTGGCGGTGGGCATTGCAGTGACTGTAACCGGGCGGGGTGTTCTGCCTCGGGGGGTAAAGGATTCCAAGCAGCTGTCGGAAAATAAGCGCCAAGAGATCTACCGTCAAGCTGTCAAATTACAACAAGCCGGCTATTTAAAATTGACCGTCTGTTTCACCACACCGAAAATGATCGATAAATGGGGGATAGAAAAAGCGGTTTACCGAGCTATAGCCAGAGGATTAAAAAAATTGGATCTTCCGCCAAATGCCACCGTTCTGCTTGACGGAAGGTTGCAAGCCCCGGCTCGGTATGTTAATCAACGGAGTATCATCAAAGGTGACCGACTGGAACCGCTAATTTCGCTGGCTTCGATAGCCGCCAAAGTGGAACGAGATCGGCGCATGACCCGGCTGGCCGGCAACTATCCCGGCTATCAACTGGAGAAACATAAAGGTTACGGCACTCACGCTCATCGAGTTGCCATCCAACAGAAAGGGTTAACCGACATCCATCGCCACACCTTCTGCCAAAAATTAATTGATCCTGTATAATACTTTCCTAAAAACCAGCGTCTACTTTTTCTACGCCAGCCGTGAAATTCATTTTTTAGAACTCATCTCAGTAGAAAAGGTCGGCGCGGTAGGTGTCAATCTCGCGCTGATCCATTTCAAAGAAATACATATCCTGCTCGTACAACTCGGTTGCCAACTCCACTCCTACAAAGCGCCAATGCCAGGGTTCATACTGGAAAAAGGGGTTGTCCTGAGGGTAAGATATGACAAAGCCGTGATGGTGGGCATTCTTTTGCATCCATTGGTAACAGTAAGTATCGCTGAAGTTGGTGAAGTTATGCCCCAGATCTTCAGTGGAAAAATCCATAGCGGTACCCAGCTGATGTTCTGAGTATCCCTGGTCGGCCGAAAACTCATTGGCCGTACCTCGTCCAAAAGTGGTGGTATAATACTGTTTCAGATCAGCCTGCTCGTCAAATGAACGGTAACCCGAGATCATCCTTAGATCACAGCCGTCCAACTCGGCCGCATCCACCATATCTTCCAAATAAGTCCAGGCCCGGGCATGGAATTTTATGGTTTCATCGTCAGCGCGGGCCGAGAAATATTCCGGTACTTCGGTAAGTTCTTCCGGTTCATAATTATCACTCAAGAAATAGACCCGGGAATATTTTTTAAGAAGCTCGGGATCGGTGTCCTGAAACCGCTGAACCACGTCTAAAGTATCGGTTATCTCGGCCACCCTGCTTTCCAAGCGTTCATTTCGTTCCCGTTCGGCCTCCAGATCACGGTGGGTTTGATCCAGTCCCTCGATCAGCTCATTTTTTTCTGTCTGCAATCGTTGTTTTTCGGTTTGCAGTTCATCTTGTCGGGCCAGCGTAACAGCTACGTATCTATCGTGAATATGTTCCAATTGCTGCTTGTACTCCTGAAGAGAATTGATCCGTATATGAGAAATGTACAATAACGAACCAATAAAAGCACACAAAATAACCGCCATTAGGGCCAGTTTTTGTCCGGTGGTGATATTTTGACGCTTAGATGACATATTTATTATTATTCAACCGTTGAGACTACATTATAACATTACAACCAGCCATAAACCAACCTTAGAAGGCCGATCCGGCATCAGTTAGCTTATTCTTGGGTTTAAAATGTTAAAAAATCTTCTTGACAAAGAACAAGGGTCGAATCATACTATTACT
This sequence comes from uncultured Candidatus Saccharibacteria bacterium, assembly GCA_964388095.1. GTDB lineage: Bacteria > Patescibacteriota > Minisyncoccia > Phycocordibacterales > CSBR16-193 > CAYLYL01. The sequence goes on from CAYLYL010000005.1 coordinate 22,836, forward strand.
AAAAGTCGCTTATGAGCAATAAGACCACCCTGATCTTGTTAACCATAATACTCCTCTTTGGTGGAGCAATATGGTACTGGCAAGAAGATATCGAAGAAGCCACCGAAATAGAGGAGGGTGAAACTCAGGACGAATACCTTCATCAAGAGGGTTTTTCTTTTGTAATACCAAAAAAGTGGCAAGAAAATGAATACCAAGTTAAAGAGGCGGTGGAGAACGGCCGCCGCTTTATTAGTTTTTACTGGCAAGATAATGCGGTTACCGAACACCGGATCATGGAGATAGCTATTCAGGACCGTCACAGTGAAGATCTTCAACCACAACCAGGTTGGAGAACCGAGCAACTTCCTTCCCGAGATGATAGGGGACTGTGGTTAATTTACCCCGAGGCAGAAACCGCTCAAGAGGTTTCAAAGCAGTATTTTGCAATGGTAAGAGAGGTTGACTCAGTGAAAGAGTCCTTTACCTGGGAGGAAGAAAGAGCGACCGAGATCAAGGAGGTTTATATAACAGCCGTAGAAACCGACATACCGCCGCGAGTTGAATTTCGGCCAACCGAAGAAGAGGCGGAGGATGACCTGAACAGTTTAGAGATCCACCCTGAAGTGGAGATCATGCTCTCCACCCCCGAGCGAAAAAGTTTAAGCTGGGAACAATTTGCCGAACAATTTCCCGAATCAGAACAATTTTCCCAAATTGAGTTCCGGATAGAGATAGATGAGGAATTAATAGTATCGATGATGGAAACCGAAAAGGGGGACGGGCTGTGATGCCACCCCAAACCAAGTTAATAATTTTATTAATCTAACTACAAGATCATGCTAAATGTTTATTTATTTGCCACAGTATTTATAATATTGATCTTTTTGATCTGGCAGATCTTTATGCTGCACAAAGAGATCAGCAGACTCAATGAAGAAATGAAACGAGTGGAGCTGGAACGAATGGAAGAGAATGCTATCCTTGACAATTCGGAAGATCTCAATGCCTACCAAAGCCATCGTCTTGATCTGATCGATGAACGCAAAGAATACCTGTTAGATACCATGGAAGAGCGGGGCATCTTTGATCTAAGCACCAGAGAGGCCGCTGATCTGCTTCAAATATCAGAATCTACGGCCTCCCGCTATCTGGAAGAGATGGCCGAAGAGGGTCAACTTACAAGATCCGGCGGCAAAACCGAGACCCGTTATCAATGGACCGAAGAAGGAGTAGAAGAGGAGGCGGAAAAAGGGACGGAAGGAGAGGTAGAAGAGGTTGTAGAAGAAGGGGTGGAAGATGAAGTAGTTGAAGAAAAGACCGAACAAGAGACAGAAGAACAAGCTACCGACAAATAATATATAATAGCTAATCAAATAACAACCTAACTATCAGTCCGGTACTAAATTGATCTCGCCCAAGGATGAGATCAATTTTGTGTTGGACCAGCCGGTTCTTTGCGGTATACCACAAACTCGTTACAAGTTTTTACTCAACTATGGGCAACTGAATGCCGTCTTCTTGGTCTTCATCAATACCGGACTCATCATTTACCGGTTCCATATCGATCTCAATATCTTCCGTTGGTACTCCGTCCTCATCCAACTCAATTTGTCGTCCATCTAATTGGTCGATATCTTGGCCGTCTTGAGTCGTTGCTCCGGTTGCATCGAGGATGTTGTTCAATAACTCCGGCAAATTATCAACCGGGCGACCGTTCAGGAACATGGCCGGGGTATTCTGCAAACCAAGATCGGAAGCTATCCGGCGGTCATTTTCCACCGCAATAGCAACCTCTCTCGACTGTAGATCATTTTCAAACTGTTCTACGTCTAACTCCAACTCATCAGCAAGCTCAGTAAATACTGCTTCCGGTTCATCAACATCTTGCCATTCCGGACCTCGTTCCATGATCAGATAATGCATATCCCAAAACGCTTCCTGTTTGGCGGCCGCCTCGGCCGATCGGGCTGCCAATTGGTCATCCGGTAGCCGGGGGTTATTCATATGGCGATAAACAAAGGCCAGATCATCAGGCATATCATTTACCAACTGTTCTATCTCCGGCATTACAGCCGCTGTATTGGGGCAGTTATAATTTCCAAATAACACTAAAACGGTATCGGCCTCTTTATTACCTTGAACTATATCCTGTGATAAAACTTCAAATTCCGGTAATTCGGGGTCCGTTACATCCAAGGTAGGTTGAGTATGTAAACTTACGGCATACAAACCGCCGAACACGATCACCAATGAAAGAATAAAAATGATCACTCCTTTTTTGCTCATATTATTGTTTTACTTGTAAAAACCCATCTCTAACAAACTTGTTAACTAACGGGTCAATTGATAAAAATTTTACAGCAATTTAAACCGCGTTGGCGCGATTTTATCATCTCAAGATAAAAAGTAAATGACCTGATTATTTTATTGTTCGGTTAGATCACTTTCTTCGGAACTGTCTTGATAGTAACTAAGCGGAAATGTGGCATAAACGGAATAACGATAAACCAAAAAACTTTTACCACAAGTTTCCTCCATTAATTCTTCCTCTTGTTGGGCGTTAGTATAAAGAAACAGCAAGATCCCGGCGATCGGTAACGCCACCAAAATACCGGTTGTCAGTTCGGCATGAATAGCTACTATTAACAAGATAGCCACAAGGTAAATTACTAAAGCGGTGTAAACCGGATGACGAAGTTGGCGATAGATACCGCTTGGTTTAAAACCTTGTTCCGGATCAATAATACAGTTCTTCTTGTCGGTAACCGACCTCATCAAAAGCAAAACAGCCAGCAACATAAGAAACAGAGCAACCAGGTCCCAGTTGGTTGCAATACTTTGAGTGAATATCAGGTAAAGATAGCCAACAACAAGCCAAACATACAAAAACTGCATTAAACCGGAAGTTAGTCCGACCCATTGCCGCCCGCGCCATTTTACCGCTGAACTCTCGTTTATTAATAAAGCTGCAGCTGCTAGTAATATGATCTGTGCTATTTGATAGATTATTATTAAATTCAACATAGGCAATATGATACACAAAATTAATTATTAGAGAAAGGTATAAATAAAAAGCGGGATCTACGGTCGATCGGAGAAACATGTGTGGCATAAAACATTCAACGGAAAGCGCTTCAGTGACAGGTGTCGATTTGCCATCTGCGGCAGATCAGCATCCTGCAGATCATCTCCATTAACCTCTTCCAGGTCGCGAACATTGAACCACCCCATCTCCAGATCAGACGGCAGAGTGTTAGAACCAATATCCGGATGTTCTCCGGTAAATATCATCTTTACCGTATGAGCCACGCTGCCGGCACTTTGATCGGCTTGATCGCGCACCAGCGAGAAGACCCCCAACAAATGAGTTGGCTTAAAGGCCAGTCCGATCTCTTGCTTTACCACTTCTTTAACCGCTTCTACCGGGTCTTCTCCGGCTTCCAGCCACCCTAAGGGATAACCCCATTTAGTAAGTTCCTCAAAGCCGGATCCGGGGCGACGGATGAGAATGAACTGCCCCCTTTCTTCCAGCAGCGCCCCGACGCCCAGATACACCTTTTCACTTTCTTTATTCATATGAAAATATTATAACTTATTTATGTATAAATATCATTAGCAATATCATTTTTTACAACTATAACTTTAACTTGTAACGTAGCAAAACTCTGATCCGTCATCGTCAAGAAAGGAAGTAACAAGAAAATACCATACTGTGGATTGTTATAATATGTTAATATTTAAGGTAATCGATAACAACA
>CAYLYL010000006.1:0-22238 GCA_964388095.1 uncultured Candidatus Saccharibacteria bacterium
TTTTGTCGGTGGTGTTGATATAAGCCGGGCAACCGATCGGCAGCGGGGCTATATGGGAAAAATGTCCGAAGTCCTCGGTTTTGAGAATAGGAAGGTCGGCGGTTTTTTCCACAAAAATATCTTCAAGCGGTCGATTGTTGTCCGGGTCTTCATCATCCCGGCAGTTATAGAACTTACCCAAAACGAGACCGTTGACCTTGTCAAAGACCCCCGCCTGCTTGAGCTGTTCCAGATAAACGGCGATCTGCTTGGGGGAACATCCGATCTGCTCCAGAAGCAACAGCCGGCCCTCCCAGTTCGGTTCATAGGGGGTGCCAACGATCTTGACCAGGTCACCCAAACAGCCGCCGGTTAACATTCCTTCCGCCTCTCCGGCGCGCCAGCTCTGGCGTTCCAGATACGGCCGAACAGTGATAGGCGGCTGCTCCTCCCCCATCACGATCCGCCGGAAGTGTTCCAGGTCGTATTCCTCGCTGAACCATTCCCAGTTATAGTCAAAGGAAGAGGCGTGAAAACCGTAGAAAGTGACCAATCCGGTGTAATTAGTAATAGGATTCAGCAAAACCGTAGGGTCGCTGTAGCCCATATAGATCTTGGGGTTCTTGCGGATCAGGTCAAAATCAACAAGAGGGAGTATTTCATGAGCGGACTGGCCGCCCATAGCGGTCATTATCATCGTAACTTCGGGATCCTCGATAAGCGAACGAAGATCTTGCCAGCGCTCCTGCGGGGTTCCGGTGGTGTAGTAATGACGACCGCTCAAGGTCTTGCCCGATCGCACTTTAAAACCCAGCTCCTCCAGATGTTCGATACCGGAGCGAACGTAGGTGGCAACGGGCTCCACAATAGGATCCGAGAGAGTAAAAACACCGATAGTGTCTCCTTGTTTGAGGCGGGGCGGAAGTATCTTTTGCATAATTTTATTTTAAGTTAAGTGATCAATTTCAGTTTACTATAATAAAAACAAAAAACAACGTCTCTTCTTTTCACGTCTTTTCACACTTTTGAAACTCAAGATTAATTTGTTTAGAAAAAACATAGTTGCATTCAATAATAATTCATGTCATTTTAGAAGTAGAAAGGAGGCCCAGATCATGTGGCCAAATACAGAACAGAGAAAGGGAATCCACTTCCCTGCACCCAGTGAAATAGCACAAGAAGCGGAGGACGGTTTTAATCTCCTGAACTTTCTCAAGAGAATAATTGAGAAAGTGATGAAGCTCTTTCGTTAAGTCCTGCCTCAATTGGATTGAGTGCAGGACTTGCTATTTGAGATAACCGGTCATCCGGAGATGCAAACCAATTTAGCGCGCTGCTATTCAAGTGCCAAATGGCGCAGAGTGTTATCCTCGGTTTCGTAAACAGCAAAAGACGGCGGGGCTTTAATGCCACACAGATTGCCGGGATTGGCCAGTAAAGTATCCCCTATCTGTTCCTGATGCCGGTAGTGGTCATGGCCGTAAAAAACCGCATCATATCGCCCGGACTCCGCCAAAGGACGAGCCACCTGAGGATAATGCTGGAAAGCTATGCGCCGTCCGCCCTTTTCCAACTCGCCCAACACCTCGCCGTAATGATGGATCAGCGGGTCACTCCCCCAGTTCTTGATCATCAAGAAACGGTCTCCGTCCACGTTGCCGAAGCAGTAATGGATCTCCTTTTGCCAGTTGTCTCTCAGCTCGCCCAAAGTAATAGGGGCGCAGATATCGCCGCAGTGGATCATCAGCTCGGCACCGGCTTCATTAGCCAGGCGGCAGGCCTGCTTGATATTATCCCAGTGATCGTGGGTATCGGAAAAGATAGCTATTTTCATAATAATTAGGTTGCTGATAACTGTTTTTAATTATAACATTGATAATTATGACTCAAAATCTTCCACCGGTACCGGTCATCACCGGAGCTACCGCCACCGGCAAAAGCGGCCTGGCGGTAGAACTGGCTTTACAGTATAACGGCGAAGTGATATCGGCAGACTCCCGTCAGGTATATCGTGGGCTGGACTTGGGTACCGAGAAGATCACTGCCGAGGAAAAGCGCGGGGTGCCCCATCATCTGCTGGATATCGCCGAGCCCCAAGAGCAGATCACGGCCGCTGTCTGGAAAGAACGGGCCGAGAAAGCTATAGCCGAGATCCGGAGCCGGGGGAAACTGCCCATTGTAGCGGGCGGCACCGGTTTGTATATCCGCATCCTTAGCGAGAACATCACCCCGCCCGAGGTTGAACCCCGGCCGCAAAGACGGCAAGAACTGGAACAGATAACCGTCCAAGAGCTCGGGAGCTTGCTGAGCCAACTGGACCCTCGGCGGTATGAGGAAATAGAAAAGAGCAATAAAAGACGCCTCATTCGGGCGATCGAGATCGCGGAAACTCTGGGACGGGTACCCACTCACGAGGAACTGAAAGGAGAGCCGCGCTATCGCTTCCTAAAGATCGGCTTGGATCTGCCCGGCCGGGAACTGCAAGAGAAGATCAACAACCGGTTATTAAAAACCCTGGAAAAAGGAATGATCGAGGAGGCGCAACAACTACACCACAACGGACTGACCCTGTCCCGAATGGAGGAACTGGGTCTGGAGTACCGCTATCTGGCACGCTATTTGAGAAATGAACTAAGTAAAGAAGAACTAAAAACCGAACTACCTCGGGCCGTTTGGCGCTACGCCAAACGGCAGAAAAGCTGGTTCCGCAAGGAGCCGGATATTATCTGGTTCCGTCCGGAACAACTGCCGGAGATAAAAGAAAAGATCAACCAATTCCTTAATTTGTGAATCATCGACTATCTGTAACATCGCATTAGATGACTTGTGGAAGTTAAACGTCCACAAGACAAGAACCTTAACGGCTCTGTGGAAGTTAAACGTCCACAAGAGCTCCACCGAGTCTACCGCTTTCTGAAAGTGGAACGAAAGGTAAACCGCTGGCTCGATCAGGGTTACAGCTGGGCCGAAAGCCGATTGGTCAACAAACAACCAAACAACTAAAGCGTGGTGGCGACACCACGCTTTCTTTTGGGGGGTGGGCAATAAAATACCGACTACGAGCTACGAGCTACGAAAATACCAACTACAAGCTACTAAATACTAACTACCATCCACTTGATACTAACTACTATTTACAGATTACAAACTACTATCTGGCTACAGACTACTAACTAAGCTAAAAGCCGAAAGCTCAAAGCTAAAAGCTGCCATCACTGACTATTCCAACATCTCCCTAAGTCGGCAGTAAGGGCATTTTTCATCGGAACATTTCTGATCCCAGAATTCCAGCTCCAGTACCGACTCGGCCATCTGTTCAATGGTCTGCTTGAGCTCCTCAACATCGGAGTCCGCAACCTCAAACCGCTCCTTGCGGTACTTGCCGTTTTGCTTGTCCGGTTCCACAAAATCTAGCTCGGCCGCCTGCAGCCGGTACCGCCCGTTTTTGTAGCCGTCCAGCAGCAACCGATAAAAAACCAACTGGCGCCACAAGGAGGCATCGCCGTCTTTGGTCTTACCCAGTATCTGGTTGCGAGTTTTGGGCTGACCGGTTTTGTAATCCACTACCACCACCCGGTCTTCGCTTTCCAGCTCCATTTTGTCCACTTTACCGCTTAAGGTAATATCCTCATTCAGTTTCAAACCCCGGATACTGAACTCGGTAAGGACCTTTGTCTGCCAATTAGCGGAATAAGTGTCATACCAGCCGCCCAGCGACTGCCGTCCGCGTTCCCCGTAACGTTTAATTTCCTGCTCCGGCAGAGGATAGGCATATAGTCGAGAGATAAAATACTCCAAAAAGTCCTCGCGACTGTAAGGCTGTTCGTTGCTCAGCCGCCGGAACAACTGCTCCAACGCTTCGTGAGCCGCCGAACCGAACATCATATGCGGTTGTTGGGGCTCCGGCAGGCGCAGCAGGTTGCGGTAGAAATATTTCCACGGGCATTCCAGAAAGTTATTTAAAGCGGTAACCGAGATGTCCTGATCATAAAACAGCTCGGTTGTCAGTTCCTGATCCTTTTTTAATCGCTTCTTTCGATCGGACACTAACGAGAAAGAGTCCCGGAACGAATTCCACCTCTCTCCCCGGTTCTGTTGGTACTCGGTCTCCCGGTCCTCGGTAGCAATTTCATTAAGTAGCGAAGGATCTATCTCCTCAAGAAATCGGCTGGGTAACTGCTCACGTCCTTCCCGATTACTAAGAGAGTACGAGATCCGGGCCTGAAGTTTGGCTCGGGTCAGAGCCACATAAAAAAGCCGTCTTTCATCAGCCAGCCGGTCGCCGTCGGAAAGTGTTACTTCCTCGGTCAGTTCAAAGATCTCCGGCAGCAGTGGAAGCTTTTCCGGACGACGCCGCCCGCCCCAGCGTCCGTCCGACACTCCGGTCAAATAAACGTACTGAAACTCCAGACCTTTGGCACGATGAACGGTCATTAACCGCACCGCACCGGTTCGGTCCGGAGAGGCGGTTTTTTTGACCGACAGCCGATGTTTGCTGATCAACTCCAGATACCGGAACAACTCCCCCAATCCGGCTTGCGGATCGGCAGCCGTTACCGTGCGAAGTTGGCCGAAAAAGTTATCCAAAGTATCCAGTTGATCGCGAGTATCGGCGGCCTGTAACATACGGTTCAAAAGACCGGATTCACGAAGGATCTCTTCAAATAACCTCTCCAAATTGGTATTTGCCGCCCGTTTGACCCATTGGGCCAGCCGATCATAGGCACTCTTGACCGCTGCCGGATCGCCAAGATCCTGTTGGTAAAGCCGATCCGGATCGGCTAACAGATCAAAAAGCGATAGTTTATTCCGATGCGCCTGTTGCAGAAGTTTAAAAATATCCAATGGCTCCACCGGGTGAAGATCAAGGTGGAGATACTCAGCCAAGCGGTTATCTTCGCCGTACTCATAGATAGCCCGGGCAATGATCAAAAGACGGCGGATGGCCGGCTCTTCCAGAAGTTCCCGATCCGATTCGATACGCACCGGCACCTCAAGCCGACGCAAGGCATCGGCTATTAGCTCGGACTCGCTGTTCTCGCGGTATAATACCGCCACTTCTCCCGGTGGTACACCTTCGTTCAATAAACCGGCAATATCCCGAGCCAGATAAAAAAGCTCAACTTCCGGGTTGCTAAAAGTATAGACCTCCGGCCGGCGGCCGGTTATTTCACCGGCGGCTTGCAGCCCGTTCTCGGAAGGAAGCAGGCCTTCGGCCGTATCTAAAATATCTTGCCCGGAACGATAATTACGGTACAGTTCTATCACCTTTACCCCCGGATAAAGAGAGCGGAAGTAATTAAAATTTTCCGAGCTGGCTCCCTGAAAGCGAAAAATGGCCTGCTTTTCGTCTCCCACCACAAACAGATTGGGATTCGGTGCGAAGTGGGAGGAAAGCAGTTCCAAGATATGATTCTGGGCATTGTTGGCATCCTGGTGTTCGTCGGCCAAAATATAGAGATAACGTTCCTGAAGATTAAGCAACAGATCGGAGTTCTCCCGCAGGGCCCGCAACAGCTCCATCAGCATATCTTCAAAATCATACAGCTGTTGTTCGAACATCCGGTCCTGGTAACGACGGTAAATCGTTAGAAGCTCGCGGTTCTTGTTGATCTGTTTCTGCCGATCTTTGTACTTCCCTTTCATTTTGCCCTTATGAGCGCCTTTTTCATGATAAAGGTCCGAAACGGAGTCAAGCCGTTTTTGAGCAAGATCCAGACGCTCCTCCAGCTCCTCGGGCGTAATTCCTTCCCGCTTCAGCCGCGCCACCGCCTGCACCACTTCGCGAACATAATGAAAGGGATCGCCGAAGGGTTTTAGAAGCTCCAGCTCCTCATTGTCGATAATATTTTCCAACAAACTCAAACGCTCGGCCTCACTCGCGGCCCGGGATCCTATAATGCGGGGAAACTCTTCCGGATACTGTCCGATCACTCCCTCGGCAAAACCGTGAAAGGTACTGATGGTTGCCTGATAGGCCTCGCTGCCGACCAGATCAGCCAACCGGCGCCGCATATTGCGGGCGGCTGCTTCAGTAAAGGTTAAAGCTAGTATCTCTTCCGGTTCAGTATCGGTTTGTTTTAAGATGTTAGCGATTCGCAGCGTCAATACCTGAGTTTTTCCGGTACCCGGTCCGGCCGCCACCATTACCGGCCCGTCGATAGCGTCCACTGCCTCCCGTTGTTCGGGATTGAGTTTTTGATAGGCTTTGGCAAAATCATCTTCTTTACTCATACCGCCATCTTAGCATATTTGGACCGGCTTTTGTTAGTAATAACTAAAAAGAGAGAAGCCGACTTTGAGTAGGTAGACACCTGTGGTAATCTATACCCGATCATTGCCATATGTACTTGTATTTAAAAAAGAAACCCGTCCGGGTTTCTTTTTTAAACTACTGACCACTCTCAAGCTGACAGCTAATCTAATAATAGTTCTTGAGACGGTCTGATTTTTCATGTTGACGGATCTTTTCATGGGCCTTGGCTTCGATCTGCCGGATACGTTCACGAGTCACGCCGAACTCCTGCCCCACCTCTTCCAGAGTATGAGTAATGCCGTCCTTCAGCCCGTGTCTCATTTCCAAGATCCGACGCTCCTTCTCGGGCAGATCGCTTAGCAGTTCTTCAACCTGGTCCGATATTATCCGTCGCGAAGCATTCTGGTCCGGAGACAATATTTTGTCATCGGCAATAAAATTACCCAAAGTGGATTTACTATCCTCCCCGTCTTCTCCGACCGGGCTTTCCAGCGAGACCGTGCTTTGATCGATCTTCTCTATCTGGTGGACCTTGTTCACCTCCAAATTCATTTCGGTAGCCACTTCCTCCGGCAGCGGATCACGACCCAGGTCCTGAGAGAGCCGCCGCACCACTTGCTTATATTTAGCTATGGTCTCCACCATATGAACCGGCACCCGAATAGTACGGGATTGATCAGCCAAGGAACGGGTAATGGCCTGCCTGATCCACCAGGTAGCATAAGTAGAGAATTTATAACCCTTAGTCCAATCAAATTTTTCCACCGCCTTAAAAAGACCCAAATTGCCCTCCTGGATCAGATCCAAGAGTGTCAGATCCGGGCTGCGCCCGACATATTTTTTGGCAATAGAAACCACCAGGCGAAGGTTCGATCGGGCCAATATCATTTGAGCCTCTTCATCTCCCTGTTGGATTCGCTTGGCCAATTCTTTCTCCTCGCGAGCGGTTATCAACGGGTATTGTCCGATCTCCTTAAGATACATCTGAATAGAATCATAAGAAGAATCTCCGGAGCTTAACGCTTTATCCAGCAACTCTTTCTGTTCTTCGGGAGAGTTCAGCAAACCTCCCCCCTCTAATACTTCCACTTCGGCGGCGTCCAGCTTTTCATAAAGCTCTTCCAGCATTTCGATATTGTCTTCAATGGCCGGGAACTGCTTCAAGATCTCGTCATGGGTCACAAAACCACGATTTCGCCCCTTTTCCACCAACTTGGCCACCTTCTTGTCCGCCACCTGAGAAACGGTCTCGGGTTCGGACCCGGCGGAGTCTTTTTCTTTGGAGGCGGATCCTTTTTTTGATTGTTTTTTGTCTTCACTCATAATTTATAAAAATAGAATTAGTTCATTAGAGATCACGATAGGCCTGCTTTAGTTGCTCGATCTCGGCTGACAGTTCTTGGCATCGAATAAGTATTTGTTTCTTGGTATCTTTTTCATTTTGTTCTTCCGCCTGCCGCAACTTGTCTTTTTGCTCTTCATACTGACCCTCCAGTTTTTTAATTTTAAAACTCAGTATCAAATCGTCAACCGCCCGATGCAGTCGGGATTCACTACCGTCGGCAAATTCCGCTTCAGTATGAAAAACATCCTCTTCTTCCAGTTTCTCGGCCCGGGACTCGACCTCCTCCCGGACCGAACATTCCTCCAACTTCTCCTCCAGCTTGGAGCTTGCAATAAGCGGCCGGGAAGAACTTACCTGCCAACGATACAAAGCGGCCAAAGCGGTTAACGGGTCACTCTTTTTTCTTTTCTCCTGCGCTCCCACAACGATCTGTTCTTTTTGGCTTTCTTTCTCGTTATTACTTTGTTCCAGATCGCGAGCAATAACCGAAGAATCTAAACTCAGGCTGACGGCCAGTTCTTCGATAGCCACTGAACGTTCCATCTCTCCCCGCATTGAGCGCAGTAACGGAAATATCTCTTGCCGCAGTTCTTGGATGGTCTTTAATCTGTCGTTTGATCCGGAAATAAGATGGGAAGCAAAGAAATGTACCGGCCGCTCGGCCGCTTTTAGCAATTCGCGCCACTTGCCCACCCCTTGTTTGATGACATCAGCCGGATCTTGATCTTTCGGCAGGCGAACTATCTTTACTTCCATACCTTCCCCCAAACCGATAAGCGCCGCCCGGTGAGCCGCCTGCCGACCCGCCTCGTCATTATCAAAAGCTATCATCAAATTGAGAGAAAGTCTTTTTAATCGTTTCAAATGAGCTACCGTCAGAGCCGTTCCGGAAGCCGCCACCGTATTGGCCACTCCGGCCTGATGAGACAGCAACAGATCCAGTTGCCCTTCCACCAATACACTGTAATTACTGGAGCGGATAGCATCCTTGGCTTTATCCAAACCATAGACAGCATCTGACTTGTTATATATCTCGGAATCGGGACTATTAAGATACTTGGGTGCCTGAACCTCTCCGTCACCCGGAAATAGCCGCCCGGAAAAACCGATCACTCTTCCGGAAGTGTCCATTATAGGAAAGATGATCCGCTGACGAAAAGTGTCGTAAATCCGATCACCACGCCTTTTGACCACTCCAACCTTTTCCATATCCTGCATCGCAAAACCCTGCTGTTGCAAATGATCACACAATCGACGCCACTCCGGCCAAGCATAGCCGATCCGCCATCCGGATAAGGTTTGCTCTTTTACCCCTCTTTGTTTCAGATATTGTTGCGCCGACCGATCCTCGGCAAGCTGTTTCTCAAAGAACAAGCAGGTTGTCTCTAACAACCGAAAAAGTTTTTCTCTCTCTTGTGCTTCGCCGTCACTGAACCCGATCGTTTCCACTCCCGCCCTCTCACCCAGCATTCGCAGTGCTCCGGTAAAATCCAAACCCTCTATCTGCTGAACGAAGGTAAAAATATCACCTTTGGCACCGCAACCAAAACAGTAGAAGGTGCCGCGATCCGGAGAAACGGTGAAAGACGGGGTTTTTTCTTTGTGAAAAGGACATAATCCCTTACGATAAGATCCGGCTGTCTTGAGTTCTACATAACTACCAACCACCTCTTCTATGCCAAGCCGCTCTTTGATCTTTTCCGTCGTTTTTGAAGACATCAAGATTTGATGGTTAAGCGATAAAAGATATCAGTGCCGGAACGGGAAAAATACTTGCGACCCCGGACCAAACTATTCGTCTTCATCATCCGTTGAAACTCCCGAGTTAATGTACTCCTGTAATATTTCATACTTCTCGCTTCCTTCAAAGGCGGTACCGGCCGGTATCAGCCGTCCGATTATGACATTCTCTTTCAGGCCCACCAACTCATCACGCTGGCCTTTAACCGCGCTTTCTATAAGTACTCGAGTAGTATTCTGGAAAGAAGCAGATGAGAGGAAGCTTTTGCGGGTCAAAGACACATCGGTAATTCCCATTACTATCGGCTCACTTTTAGCGGGTTCCCTACCTTCGGCTTTTACTCTTTCGTTCTCCTCCAGGATCTCGGCGTATTCGATTATCTCGCCCCGTGAAAAAATGGTATCGCCCGGACTCTTTATCCGACGGCGAGAGAACATCTGACGCACTACCACCTCAACGTGTTTTTTGGAGATCGGTTCCCCTTGCAGCTCATAAAGCTTAACGATCTCATCTACAATATATTCCTGGGTTAGTTCTTTACCGCCATACTTGAAAAGCTCATCAACATCCACCGAACCGTCACTCATTATCTGCCCCTTGGATACTTCGTCGCCCACCTTGACCGTTACCACCCGGCGAGAACTTATCACATGCTCTACTCCTCCGGATTGGCCGCGGGAAGTTTTCCCGGTACCACCTTCGGGTAATACGGTTATCATCTTCTCTTTTTCGCTGCTTTGTACATCGGTTACTACTCCGTTTACACGAGCAACAGCGGCCGGGTTTTTGGGCTTGCGTTTTTCAAAGACCTCTTCCACTCGGGGCAACCCGTGAGTAATATCTCCGCCCACTGAAGCGGCGCCACCGGCGTGGAAGGTCCTCATAGTAAGCTGAGTACCCGGCTCGCCGATAGCCTGAGCGGCTACCGTGCCGACAGTTTCTCCCAGATCTATCTCTTTGTTGGTACCCAGATCGGTACCATAACATTTGGAACAGATGCCGCGTCCGGCCTTGCAGGCAACAGCCGAACGTACCCAAACCTCTTCCTTGCCGGTTCGTTCCACCAGTTCAGCATTTTCTTTGTTCAAAAGAGTACCCTTCTTAACCACCACCTCTCCGTTCTCATCAGTCACATCTTTGGCCAGTATTCGGCCTTTGATTATTTTAGACAGTGCCATTTCGATCCCAGAAGCGGTTAATTTCTGCAACCTGATACCTTCTTTGGTGCCGCAATCCTGCTCCGTGATTATCACGTCCTGAACCACATCAAACAAACGACGGGTCAGATAACCGGCCTGTGCGGTCTTCAAAGCGGTATCGGTTTGACCCTTCCTCGACCCGTGGGTGGTAATGAAGTATTCAACAGGACTTAACCCTTCTTTGGCACAAGAGAGGATGGGGAACTCCATGGTGTCACCAGCGCTTTTCTGGATCAAACCCTTCATTCCGGCCATCTGAGTGATCTGACTCAAAGAACCTCTAGCCCCTGATTTCCACATATCATAGGCCGAATCCCTCTCGGTGAACGAATCCGGTATCAGAGATTCTACCTGATCTTTGGCGTGGTGCCAGATCTCGGTATTCTTTCTGATCCGCTCATCTTCAGAAAGCAAACCGGCTTGGTACTGCTCCATAACCTTATCGGATCTTGCTTTGGATTCCTGCACGATCTGCTCCTTACCTTCCGGAATAACCACCTCATCCAAGCCCCAGGTAATGCCCGAGGTAGTGGCATAACGAAAACCGAAATCTTTTATTTTGTTTACAATAACAGCGATATTCTCTATCCCGTATCGTTGTATCAGATCATCAACTATTATCCCCATTTTCTTTCTCTCCACCTCTTCGTTAACATAAGGGAAATCTTTGGGCAGTACACTGTTGAAAAGCAATCGTCCGACCGAAGTTTCAAACACCCCGCCGTCATACTGGGCATACTTTTCTTTACGTGACGCCATAACCCTGATCCGGGCTCGAAAACCTACTTCGCCGAAATCATAAGCGGTAATAGCTTCATTGGGGCTGGAGAACATCTTATCTTCACCCTTTTCCCCGCTTACTATTTTGGTCATCCAATAACAACCCAATACCACATCCAACATTTTGGAACTGATGATCGGATCACCGCTTCCCGGTTTGAGAACATTCTTATCGGAAGCCATGATCTCCCGGGCCTCTATTTGAGCCTCCTCGGAAAGAGGTACATGAACCGCCATCATATCACCGTCAAAGTCGGCATTGAAAGCGGCACAAACCAGCGGATGTATCTGGATGGCGTTACCTTCGATCAGTACCGGCTGAAAGGCCTGAATACCCAGACGGTGCAGGGTGGGAGCACGGTTAAGCAATACATATTTATCTTTGATCACCTCTTCCAGCACCGCCCATACTTCCGCCTCGCCGTCCTCTATCAACCGGCTTGCTCCTCTGATGTTGAAAGCAGCTTCCCGCTCCAGTAGTTTAGAGATGACAAAGGGTCGGAATAACTCCAGAGCCATATGCTTGGGCAATCCACACTGATGCAAATGCAGATCAGGACCGACTACGATCACTGAACGTCCGGAATAATCCACTCTTTTCCCCAGCAAGTTATTACGCATAATACCTCGCTTGCCTTTCAGGTTGTCGGCCAGAGATTTCAAAGGTCGTCGTTGAGCCTGACTCATTGAAGGAGAAGAACCTTGGCGCATCGTGTTGTCAATGAGAGCATCTACCGCTTCCTGCAAGATCCGTTTTTCGTTACGCAAAATAACTTCCGGAGCACCGATCTCTTTCAGTTTTTTAAGACGGTTATTGCGGTTTATCACCCGGCGGTACAGATCGTTAACATCCGAGGTGGCATACCGTCCACCGTCCAACGGTACCATCGGTCGCAGAGCCGGCGGTATCACCGGGATCCGGGTCAAGAACATCCACTCCGGTCGCTGTCCGGAGCGATTAAGAGACTGAACCACCGACAATCGCTTGTTTATCTTGTCCCGATCGGTAGCACCTGCTTTTTCCAGAGCCTCCAACAACTCCTCTTCCAGTTGTTGCAGATCTATTTTTTGAAACAGTGAATAGAGAGCTTCCGCACCCACGCCGGCTTCAAATACCGCCCCGTATCGGATGGAGTAATTGTGATAAGACACCTCATCCAGCACTTTACCCACCTGAATGGTCTCTATCTCTCGCTTGGTGGTTTGCAGCCGCTCTTTCAGTTCATCCTTTTCCTTCTTATCTTTCAGATTCTTGGACTTGGACTTATACTCGGAATCCAGATCCTTCAGTAATCGCTGTTTTTCCTCTTCTTCCACTTCAGTGATAATATAGCCCGAAAAATATACCACCTTTTCCACTTCGTTGGTCGGCAAACCCAAAAGCAAACTGATCCGGGAAGGAATACCGCGCAAGAACCAAATATGAGAGACCGGACTGGCCAGCTCAATATGACCCATTCGGTCTCGGCGTACGATCGCTCGAGTTATTTCCACTCCACATTTCTCGCAAACGATACCTTTATACCGGATCCCGCGATATTTACCGCAATAACACTCATAATCTTTTTCCGGACCAAATATCCGTTCGTCAAATAGACCGTTTTTCTCACTACGTTGAGTACGATAATTGATGGTCTCCGGTTTGGTCACTTCCCCGAAAGACCACTCTTCAACGTCGGCCGGAGAAGCGATTTTGAGAGAGATCGAGTCAAAATCGTTGATATTGATTTTTTTATGCCCTGCCTGCATTTTATTTTTTGATTAAACGGATAATTAATTAGTGATCATCTAATAATATTCAGAACAAATTGTATTAATATTCATCCTTTTCCAGCTCCACATTGAGCGCCAATCCGCGAAGATTGTGCAACAGAACGTTAAACGAAGCCGGAGTATTTAGTTGCCTGATCTCCTCCCCTTTTACTATGGCATCAAAGGCAGCCGAGCGGCCTTGGATATCATCCGATTTGATAGTCAACATTTCCCGTAAGTTATAAGCGGTACCGTAGCCCAACAACGCCCAGACCTCCATTTCTCCCAATCGTTGACCGCCGTGCTGAGCCTTGCCGCCCAGCGGCTGTTGAGTGATCAATGAGTAAGGACCGATGGATCTCATATGTATCTTGTCTTCCACCATATGATGGAGCTTCATTATGTACATATAACCTACGGCCACTTTTTGATCGTACTGTTCACCGGTTCGACCGTCATAAAGCTCTACTTTCCCGCTTTGATCTATGCCGGCGGTCTCTAGCTCTTCCTTGATCTCATCATTAGTAGCGCCGGCAAACGGCGGAACAACTGCCTGATAATTAAGAGTTTCGGCGGCTATTCCCAAATGCATCTCCAGGATCTGTCCCAGATTCATTCGGCTGGGTACCCCCAAAGGAGTTAGAATAATATCGACCGGGGTTCCGTCACTCATATAAGGCATCTCTTCTTCCGGAAGAACCTTGGAGATCACTCCCTTGTTGCCGTGCCGGCCGGCCAGCTTATCACCCACGCTGGCATTTCGTATTTGGGCTACCTCTATATGAATTCTTTTGATAATACCGGACTCCAGCCGGTCGCCTCCTTCTCGAGAAAAGACCTTTACTCCGATAACCCGACCGCGCTTGCCCCCCTCTAATCTCTTAGAGGTATCTTTGACGTCGCGTGCCTTTTCACCGAACAGCGAACGCAGCAATCTTTCTTCCGGAGTTAATTGGGTTTCACCCTTGGGGGTGATCTTACCCACCAAAATATCTCCGCTTTCTACTTCGGCTCCCACTCGCACCACTCCATCCTCGTCCAAATTGCGCAGGCGGGCTTCTCCCACGTTAGGAATATCGCAGGTAGTAACTTCCGGACCCAGTTTGGTTTCCCGAACATAAACCACGAACTCATCTATGTGAATAGAGCTTAATTTGCTTTGTTTGATCAAGTTCTCCGAGATAATTATCGCGTCCTCATAGTTAGCTCCGTACCATGACATAAAGGCAACCAGTAAATTCTGTCCCAGAGCCAGCTGCCCCTGATCACTGGAGGAAGTATCGGCTAACAAGTCGCCTTTTTTAATTTTCTGACCTTTTGTGACGCTCGGTCGTTGATGAAAACAGGTGAAACTGTTGGTTTTGGAGAAATGAACCAACGAGTAGTCCCTTTCTTCTCCCTGTCGGTTTTTAACAGTGATCTTTTTGGAATCGACATAAACCACCTCCCCGGCCTCTTCGGCTCTGACTATCCGGTCAGTATCGAGAATGGCTCTCTCTTCAACCCCGGTAGCCACCAGCGGCGCCTCCGGACGCAAACAGGGAGTGGCTTGTTTTTGCATATTGGAACCCATCAATGCCCGGTTGGCATCATTATGATTCAGAAACGGGATCAGAGACGATGCGATAGAGAAAGCCTGAGAAGTAGCCACATCTATATAATCAACCTCCTCGGGACTAACTACCGCATGAGATCCACCGGTTCTGATCTCCACTTCCGGACCAACCAAATGATCATTCTCGACCGGCGAAGCGGCATGGGCTATTTTGTATTTTTCTTCCTCCCAAGCATTCATATATACCACCTCTCCGGTGATCCGTCCGTTTTCCACTTTGCCGTAAGGAGTTTCCAGCATACCAAATTCATTGCTTTTGGCATACAAACTGAGACGCAACATCAAACCGATATTAGGTCCTTCCGGTGTATGAATGGGACACAATCGTCCGTAATGAGAAGCGTGAACATCACGCACCTCGAAACCGGCCCGGGAACGGGTTAAACCGCCGGGTCCCAGCGCGGAAAGAGTACGAAGGTGTTCAATTTCATCAAGAGCGTTGTTTTGTTGCATATATTGCGACAGCTGGCCGGTAGAAAAGAACTCCTTGATCCGAGCCTGCAACGGCTTGGGGCTGATGAAATTGACCGGCAGGGTCATATCGCTATCAATAGTAGACATTCGGTTCTGGATATTGCGACGGATCTGTGCCATACCGACTCGCAACTTCTGCTGAAAAGTCTCATCAAAATATCGCACCCGGCGAGAACCTAAATGATCAACGTCATCTTCTTTGGCCATAGGATCACGATTGAGAGCCGCTACCTGAGAGACTATCAGCCGAAGATCAGTGGTAGTGATCACCCGATCCTCCAGATCCTTTTCTTCAGTACCCAAACCGAATCTTTGATTGAACCGATAACGACCAACCCGGGAAAGATCGTAACGCTCCCATTGAAATAGCGAGTCAACAAAATCTTGCGCGTTGTCTGAGCTGACCAGGTCGCCGTCACGCAACCGTTTATATACCTCTACATATGCGTCGGCCGGATTGGGAGAGGTATCCTTTTCCAGAGTTTTTTCTATCAACTCCGTAGCCGCTTCATCTCCCTGGAACAGTTCTTTGATCTCTTCATTGGTCTTTACTCCCAGGATCCGAAACAGAGCCGTTACCGGGAATTTTCTTTTACGGTCGATCCGGACATAAGCCGCCTCATCGGTTTCCGTTTCCAGTTCTATCCATACTCCTCTCATAGGAACTATTTTGGCTCCGAACTTCCTTTGTCCTTTGAGCACCTGAGAAGTAAAGAAAACTCCGAACGAACGAGCTATCTGAGGTACCACCACCCGTTCCACTCCGTTGATAATAAAAGAACCGTGACGGGTCATCACCGGCACATCAGCCATGAACACTTCCTGCTCCTTTTCAGTACCCAAGATCTTGTTAACCAACTTAACATTCACTTTAAGGGGTGCTTCATATGACAATTTGCTGCTTTTAGCTTCCCATTCCGATATCGGCGGCTGCTCCAACTGAAAGCTTAGAAAGTGAAGTTCAAATTTCTTCTCGGAAAAATCTTTAATGGGAGAGAATTCTTGGAAGATCTCTTTCAAACCGGTCTCCATCAGCCGGCGCGCGGCCAACTGCTGTTCCTCGGCCAGATCCGGGAGATCTATTAACGGATCGCGGTAAGCACCGAACTGTTTCTTGGGACGAGATCCAACGGAATTAACGATTGGCGTTTTTGACATAACAATACTACTAAGCCGCAGATATTATCGATCTGCGTTTTTAACTGATAATATTTGTTAATTTGGGCGACTTCTCCAAATAAGCGGAATCAAATTACCCGGCTGCCAAAGCTTGCTTTGGCAGAACCCCGTACCTTACATAGTAAATATAATGATCGAGATCAATTGCCACCCTGATCGGGTCGGTCGTTAAAAAAACAACCTCTTCACCCCCAAACTTCAGATGACAGCAACAACTTACCGTAAGCTTGACCGAGGTTTGAGAAATGGTTTACCAAACATCTACCACTCTTGCTATACAAGATCCGGTTAATATGAGTAAAACCTATTTTCTCGGCTTGCCCGACACCATCTTAAATTTAAAGGCTGAGATCAGGTCGGTGAAAAACCCCGAACAACACTCCGACCTTTGGCAAAAGTTTAAAACACCCTGCAAAATGGCGCCGAACTTGCTTTTACATTATTAAAAATGAGCCCGGCTTCCGCAACTCAATCGTTCCTCTACAATGTCGCAATTATACACAAAAAACAACGTCTGTCAAACAAGTTTTCCCCAAGCAGACGATACCCCCGCCGCTTAAGAGTAACCGGCTCTTGTGGTTGGCGATAGAGCGATCTTAATTATGTCGACGCCATTCCTCTATAGCCTGATGATCACCGTTCTTCAACACCTCCGGCACTTGATAATCGTGACCGCGGTAACGAAACTCTGCCGGTCGAGTATAGACCTTGCGGCTAGCCACCCGACCCTCCTCCACCGACTCCGGATCACCTAATACTCCCGGCAGCCGCCGGGTTACCGAGTCCACCACCGCCAAAGCCGGTAGTTCGCCGCCGGTTAAAACAAAAGAACCCACCGAAAATTCCCGGCCCGGATATACTTCCCTCACCCGAGCATCCACCCCTTCATAACGGCCGGCAACCAGGATCAAATGGCGATAATTATCCGCCAAAAGATCGGCATCTTGGTTGGAATATTCCTGACCGCCGGGAGAAAAATAAATGACCTCGGCCTGCTTTTTTCGACCCAAGGCCTTTTCAATTGCCTTTATTACCGGTAAAGGAGTTATTACCATCCCCGGTCCTCCGCCGTAAGGTTTATCATCTACTCGAGTTCGCTCATTCGGATTATGATCCCGGGGATCATAATAATCCACCTTTATTCGACGATTTTCTTGAGCCCGCAGTAAAATGGAGCTTTCGATATACGGTCGGCAGACTTCGGGAAATAAAGTGATGATATGAAAATGAAGCATAATTATTTAATAGATATTATTACAATTATAATTATAAACAAAGCACAGGATCATGTCATGGGATTGGTATTAGGTATAAAGGGCGAAAGCACACCGCGCCCTTCAGAAGGGCGCGGTTGCTTGCCCAATCAAATTTGCAAAGCAAATTGTGATTTTGGGAAAAGCACAAAGCACAATATCCAATATACAAAGAAAACACAAAGCACAAATTACAAGTGACAAAGAAGATACAAGATACAAAGCACAAAGATCGTATTACGGGGTCCGTATTAGGTATTACAAGTAAAATGTCTCCCGGCGTTCGCGGTAAGCGAAACGCTTGTGGGGAACGTCTGCCCAATCGTCCGCCAAAGCCGAGCGGTTTGAGACGAAAATAAAATTTTAACTTTAAGAGACAGGGGTTGGTTTAATGCGCGACTGAAGACAAAAAACAGCCCTCAAGGGGCTGTTTTTTGTCTCGATTCGCTACTTAGGTAGAACTCCGTCTAGAGATTAAGACTGTCAACAGCTTGATCCACGCTGTCGCCGCTGCTGCTGCTACCGGTAGAAGCTTCGCTGCCGCTTGACGCTGAGGCTTGGTAGGAACGACTGCCACCGGCCGGCTCATTGATCTTGAGATTAACCCGGGCATCGTTCTTCATGCCTACCACTCTAAGCAAGGTTCGGATGGCCTTAGCGGTATTACCGGAGCGACCGATGATCTTGCCCATATCTTCCGGATTCACATCCAAGGTAATGAGCACGCCCATTTCGTCAACTTTCCGGTCGGTCTTGACGTCTTCCGGATGGTCGACCAAACTTTTTATCACGTACTCTAAAAATTCCTGGTCCTGGTACATATTATTCTTCCCTGTTACTTATAATAACTACTTTTACAGCTGTTCACGCTGCTCATTATAGTTTATAGATAACGCACAAATTAGTCAACCCCCGCCCGCGGCGGAGGTAACTTGGTCAGCAAATAAACCGGTCCTAACTAAGCAGCTGCTTCGGTTTTTTCGGTTTCTTCAACCGGTTCAACCTCGTCCACTGAAGGAGCCGATTCTTCAACCTCGCCGGTATCCGCCACTTGGTTGCCGTCTTCTGAGTCAGCAACAGCCTCGGTTTCCGTCGCTGAGCTTTCCGTCTCTGCAGACGATTCCTCGGTCGATTCGTCCTTGATCGGCCTTTTTCGTGGCAATACATTTTTCTTGGAGCCGGTCAATATTCCCAGATCTACCAGGTGATTATAGACCCGATCCGAAGGTTGTGCTCCTTGGTCCAACCAATATTTAACCCGTTCATCATCCACTATCAAACGTTGCTCGCGGCGAGCATCCAAACTACCCAACACCTCCAAATGTTTACGACTTTTGGGACCGGTCCTCTTGTCGGTAACCACCATCCTAAAGGCTGGCTCATGTCGGGCTCCGATACGTTGTAATCTGATCTTTAGCATACTCGCAATATTAGCAAAAGAGCAGTAAAAGTCAATACGGAATCATCCGAGACAGTCTGCCACCTCTCTTGCCAATAAAAGATCTGCCAGTTGCTCACGTTTTGAAAATATCTATTACCGTAATGTTTTGAATCACAACCAATAATAACACCGATCTTAAAAGCCGCCCCGGCATATATTTTGTGACAAAACTTACCCGCTAAATTTTGGAGGGTGGCTATTTAACCTCTTAGGTTCCGACCGTCAGCTGTTTAGTAATATTTTCAACAGCCAAATGATCAACAATCACAGAAGTTCCCAAGCGCGGAACTTTTTGCTATATTGCAGTTATGGATAAAAAACAGAACAAGAAAAATTCTTCTTCCAAGAAAAAAACAAAAATAAAAGAACAAAATAAAAGCACTTTAGAAGGAGTTATCAGTGTTAGCTCGCGTGGTGTCGGCTATCTCCCGATCCCGAACCAAGAAGAAGATGCCGAGATACCGGAACACAATTTAAATACCGCCCTGCACGGCGATCGGGTGCAGTACGTCATCTACCCCCGCTCCAAAAAACAACCAAGGACTCAAGGCGAGGTAACCAAGATACTGCAGCGGAACAAAACTGAGTTGGTTGGTACACTGGAGATAAAAAAGAAACTCTGTTTCCTAATACCGGACGATCGCCGGGTTTACCGGGATATTTTTATTACTGAACCGCCGACAGCAGAGAAGAACGGTCAAAAAGCTATGGTCAAAATTACCGAGTGGAACAACCCTCACAAAAACCCGGAAGGCGAGATCGTTAAATATTTGGGACCGAAAGGAGAACATGAGGTAGAAATGAACGCCATTATAATGGAGAAGGGTTTCCGGGTAGAATTTCCCGAACAAGTTCGCCGCGAGGCCGATAAGTTGGATCACGGATCCCCGATATCAAAGGAAGAGATCGCTCAGCGACACGATATGCGCGACCGTTTAACCTTGACCATTGACCCTGCCTCTGCCAAGGATTTTGACGACGCCTTATCTATTCACCGGATATCAAAACAGGAAACCGAGGTCGGCATCCATATCGCCGACGTGTCTCATTTTGTAGCAAGTGACTCGGCCATTGACCAAGAAGCCCGGCGCCGAGGAACCAGTGTTTATTTGGTAGACCGCACTATTCCCATGCTGCCGGAGATACTGTCCAACGACCTGTGTAGTTTAAACCCCCAAGAGGATAGGTTGGCCTTTTCGGCGGTACTGACCCTTAACTCTCAAGCGCAGGTAACGAAAAAGTGGTTCGGCAAAACCGTGATCCACTCCGACCAACGATACAGCTACCATCAAGCCCAGCAAGAAATAGACAAAGGCGAAGGGCAAATAGCCGATTCGCTGCGTTCCTTGAACGATCTGGCCAAGCTATTAAGAAAGCAGAAAGCCCAAGCCGGAGCCATTGATTTTGAAACCGATGAAGTGGAGTTTGAACTGGATGATCAAGGAAAACCGGTCCGGGTATTCCTCAAGGAACGACTGGAAGCTCATCAATTGATAGAAGAATTTATGTTGCTGGCCAATCGTCAAGTGGCCGCCTTTTTACGATCCGATGACACTTCAACTCGAAAAGATCCGGTGATCTATCGAGTCCACGACCGACCGAATCCCGAAAAACTAGAAGAGCTGTTCATTTTTATGCGGGCAATGGGTTATGAAATAGAGGTCAACCCCGAGGAGGTAGGACCTAAAGATATCAACGCCCTGCTAAACAAGGTTACCGGCCAAGCGGAAGAATCCCTGGTAAAAAAGGCGGCACTTCGTTCTATGTCCAAAGCCGTTTACTCCACCAAGAATATCGGTCATTTCGGGTTGGCTTTCGGTTACTATACCCACTTCACTTCCCCTATCCGTCGTTACCCCGACCTGATGATTCATCGACTACTACAACAGAAACTGGAAAAACAAAAGATACCGGAAGATCAGCTGACGGCCCTGCAAAATATAGCCGAAGAATGCACCGAAAAAGAGATTCGAGCCGAGCAGGCCGAGCGCGAATCGATCCGTCTCAAACAAGTGGAGTTCATGCAGGATCATCTGGGAGAGACCTTCTCGGCCGTGATCTCCGGGGTAACCGAGTGGGGATTTTACGTAGAAGAGCAAAGCACCCGCTCATCCGGGCTGGTTCATGTCAGCTCCTTGGACAATGATTACTTCGAACTTGATGAAGATAGTTACACCCTGATCGGCCGAGACACCGGCATTGCTTATCGGCTGGGAGATGAGATCAAAGTCAAACTGACCGACGCCGATCCCGATGCCCGCCAACTGTCATTTATTCCGGCTTAACCCCACACCCGCGCTTATGCAAGATACTCTTAGCACAGATACCTAATAGATCAAAACCGATCTAGTACCGGGCCACAACCCGAATCACTTAAATTTTGCCGGTAAAATGCCGCCTCGGCAACAAAGGGCGGGTTTTGATGGCGGTGGTTTAACATATCGGGCTCATCAATAGTAAAGGTACTTAACAACATACTGATTATCCCGTAGACCGATAACATTATCACCATTCCTACCAGCCCCCACAGTAGGTGCTTCTGCCCGGTCTTGCGGGCATCGGGCGAACCGGCACCCTGAATAAAAGATATTAATCCCCAAATAAAAACTATCAAGGCCACCGCAAACAGAACCATAATGATCGGGTTAAGGATCTGCTCATTGATGCGATAAATATATCTGGCTATCGGTAAAGTATTGGCTAATATCATAAAATCACTAGAAAATGATTTAATCATTATTAAAAACCGCCTCTTTCTATTTCCGGTACCAGGTCTTCAAGGTATTCAGTTTCTTCACCACCGATCCCAAAAGATCTCTCGACCAAAGCCACAATGCCCCAGATGCCGCTCATCACCACAAAGGCAATAATACCCCAAAGCATTACCTGGTAACCCTTTTTCCGTTCTTCCGGCTCTCCGGCCTTTAAAATGAACTTGGCCAAACCCCAGAGGAAGAACAGAAAGGCCAAAGCCATTACTACTAAGAAAGCATCGTTTATCCACCTAAGAATAGTTCCCATTATGCCGTCAATGGTTTGCGTTTGCTGTTGGGATCCGAAAGCCCAAAGCGGCATGGTTATCAGAAGAAAAGCGGCTGTTTTAAGTATATATTTATGTAGCAATTTTCCTTTCATATGATCAGGTTATCTTGATGTTCAAAGTTGATAATCAGTTAAATTATAACACCTGCACAACAGAACACAATATAAATACCAACAAAATC
>CAYLYL010000007.1:0-3380 GCA_964388095.1 uncultured Candidatus Saccharibacteria bacterium
AGCTCTTCTTTGCCGGCTCCTTTTATTATTAATTCGGCGCTGTCCACCGCTCTCTTTAAATTGGAAGAGACGACTGTATCTATCCGCTTCTCTTTCAAAAGCTCGCCTGCCTGAAAAGCCGCCTCCCGTCCTTCCGGGGTCAAACCGACATCAGTATTGCCGGCCCATTTGCCAAATCTATTCCATTCCGACTCCAGATGGCGGGCCAAAAACAGTTCGCCTGGTGATAACAACATTAATTGATCCTTGTTAGATTGTATTTATTTTTGTAAATATTCAAAACACACATCTATATCGCTAATTTCTCATAGGTACCACATATAAGGTGGTATAATTATAACATTATACACCAATAATCAACTTATTTTTTGTTAACATTCAGTGCGACCGCATTGAATGTTAACAAACCGTTCGGCAGTTGACTTGTAACCCCTTTTTCTTAAAATTAAACTTAGACAGCACCTTAACCCCAGTTGCAAACAAAAGGAGCGAGAGATGCTAAAAAAACCGAATCACTTTGATCTTATTGATCTTGAAATTGATCACAACCCGTATATCAGTCAAAAATTCTCTCAAATAGAGTGGTGGGCGTATCACCGGCTAACCGAAGAGCAAAGATACTTTATGTATCTTTTGCACGGTCCGCTTTGGATTCGTTACCGCCCAAAGGACTTCTTTGATCATCAGGAATTACAGTCTACATTATGGGCCGCTAAACGTTGTCGAAAGATGATCTATCTGGTTGCTCCATATGAGTGGCTCCAGAAGGTAGCCGAGTCCGGAGAAAAGTTTAATTTCGGTTACTTTATAAGACAGCCGGGACCAAGTACAGAATATCTAATTAAAGAGATACATTGTATAATAGAAGGCAATGAATATATATATTTACAGAAAGATCTCTTGATCGATAAATAATTTTGCAACTTCATCTCCCCCCGCTTTGCGTGAGCGGGGGTTCTGTAATATAGTTTATAACTATAAACAAAGAGATTATACGCCCACCCGCCGCGGACGGGGTAGATATACCTTGAACTCAGTACCCTTATTTGCTCCGGGAGAATCCACTGTTATATACCCGCCATGACGTTCCACTATCTGGCGGGTCATATATAGACCAATCCCCATACCTTGGGGATCCATTTTCTTGGCCCGTCCGGTTCGATAGAACTTGCTGAACATATAAGGTAATTCTTCCTTAGACACACCGATTCCGCTATCTTTAATAGAACATATCGACCAATCCACCCCTTTGGTAATATTGATCTTTATCTCTCCGCCGGCGGGAGTGTAGGAAATAGCGTTTTCAAGAAGTATCTGTAGAGCAAAGATCAACCGCTGCTTATCTACATCTACCCGGGTAAAGGCGTCATCATAGTTGAATTCATAAGAGATATCTTTTTCCGATATACGATGCTCCACCGACTGAAAAACTTTCTGAACTATTACTACCAAATTGGCTATCTTATACTCATAATTATAACTTATGCCGTCCGACCGACCCAAGTTAACCAACACATTGGTCAATTCCAAAAGTTTTTGAGCAGAATATCTTATCTCATTAATAGAAGTTTCGTATTCCTCTTCGTTTTGAGCGATCTTTAGAGTCTCGAGCGACCAGTTAATACGGGTAAGCGGGGTTCGGAATTTGTGAGTAATAATAGTAATAAACTCATATTTTATATTTTCACTGTCTTTATATCGACGCCAAAAAATTTGTAAAACAAAAACCGCTAAAGCCGAGAATATCGAGGGGATGATCCAACCGGGAGCAGAAAAACTGTCCATTACCCAATTATTCAGATAAACGACACCATTAAATAACAGGGTAGCTGTTGCCACTCCTAACAAATACCTCAATATTTCCTTTAAAAGATCTAGAGGGTTTAATACATCCCTACTGACCGCAGCATAACCAAAGAGAACCAACGGTAAACCAAACCAGGGCAGAAGAGAAATAAGTAACTGAACATCGGAAAGCAGTCGTATCACAGTCAAAATACCACCCCAGGCTAAAATTATAGCGGCTGTACAATACAGTAAACGATAAAACTGTCCCAGATCACTATCATTTCTCCAAAGCCGCCATAATGCTACCATCAGCAAAAACAGCGTTATAATAAAGAATAAATTAAATCCTAATTCAATTATCCAGTGATAAACACCCCACTCCGGTTCATTGAAACCTGAAGGTTCTTCAGCTACCACGAGGCCGGATAAATAATTTTCCCGGAAAATAATAAAGTAGGCCGTAACTGCAACCGATGCCGAATAAAGGGGAAACAAAAGGTAGAGACGCAAAGATGAAACACCGCAATCAAAGATAATAAGTAATAAATGCAAGATCACCACTGCGGCCGGATATAAAAGCAACAAAGAAAGCAACCCCCATTCCGCCCATAACGGATCATGAACCTGAAATCCTGCAAACCAACCTGCTAATAGAGCTGTGATCAAAAAAGCCAACAATAAAAAAAGTTGGTTGGGTCGCCGGCTGGGAGCCTGATATAAACCAAAAGCGGCTGTAAAAATCAACGTTACAGCTGAGACCAACACTCCGGAAAAAAGCAGTAAATGATGATCAACCATGGTCTTTATTTAGGTAAACTTTAAAAATAATTCCGGTCTCTTTAAAATAAACGTTTTCATTTCAAACCCGCCGATCAACAACCCAGCAACTGCAGTTTATCCGTCACTGTCTCGGCTACCTTTTTTACGGGAATATCGAGATATTTATAAGGCGCTATTTCTTCCGGGCGGCTCTCCAGCGCTTGTTGCAACCCCTCCTTGTAAGCCAACCGGATCTCGGTACTTATATGCACCATCCCCATTCCGGCCTCGACAGCCGATTTCATATCTTCCGGCGAAGAACCGGATCCGCCATGAAGCACTAACGGAACCCCGGCGGCTTGACGCAGTTCAGCAATACGTTCAATGTGCAGCTGTGGATTAAGTCCTTTTTTCATCATTCCGTGTATCGTACCCACCGCCGGCGCCAAAAGATCCACTCCGGTACGTCGCACGAATTCCTCAACTTCCTCCGGCTTGGTTATCATATCCTCGGTCACTGCCGCACCCTCCGGCAGTTCATCCAGTAACTTGGAAGAAGTACCGATATAGCCCAGTTCCGCTTCCACTAATACTTCCGGAGCATTCTCTCGGGCATACTCCACACAACGGGCGGTTAGCTCAATATTTTCTTCAAACGGAAGCTGTGCACCGTCAATAATAACCGAATCGAAACCGGCATCGATCACCTCTTGCACCCGTTCAAAAGAGTAGGTGTGATCGGCGTTTAAAAATATCGGCAACCCTTCATTTACTCGGACACTATCCACTAAAGCTTTGATCTGGGAAACTCCGATAAAGTCCCGCTCTCCTTC
>CAYLYL010000007.1:3480-4866 GCA_964388095.1 uncultured Candidatus Saccharibacteria bacterium
TCCTTTTGCCAACGTTGCCTAAAACAAAAACTGATCTGAGATGTGACAGCGATTACTTTACTGGAGCTTCTGTAATTGATAATCCTCCGGCGCCTGTTCCAGATATTCTTCCAGCTTTTCGCGGGTCAAGAGACCTCTCTGAGCGCCGACCTCCTGTACCACTGACATAGAGTTTATCGGCGCTCGGCGCAATGCCTCCGGAACACTTTCTCCCAACGCCAGGAAAGAGGTTAGAGTAGAGGCAAAGGAGTCGCCGGCACCGGTTCGGTCGTAAGGAGGTGCCGGATCGGGATAAGGCGGCATAAACCACACCTCTCCCTCATGATAAGAATAAGCACCTTTGGGACCGTCGGTGATTATCACGATCTCCGGACCCAGTTCATGAGTTCTTTTCAGCAGCTCGGGCATTTCCACCCGCTCCTTTAGACCCAAAATACGATGAGCTTCCTCGGTATTGCAGAAGAACAGATGCGATTGTTGGTAAAGCTCTTTCAGTCGCTCATACCCCAGCCGCATCTGGAAAGTCCCCGGCTGAAAGACCAGCTTTACTTCCGGATGTTCCCTGACATAGTCGGCAATGGCATCATGATATTCCAAGGAATTCTCCGCCAGAGAGCTGAGGTAGATCCAGCGCGGCGGCGGTTCCATGCGGGGCAGCTGATAGGGGTATTCTTCATGCTTGACCAAAATAGTGCGTTCATCTTCGTACCATAGCACATAATGGTAGTTGGTCTTGAAGCCCTGATGAACATTCATGAACTCATCCGATACCCCGTTCTCGCGCAAAGCTTCCAAACAATCACGTCCTTCCTGATCATCCCCCACTTCCGCCATTAAAGCCGACCGCAAACCCAAGCGAGCAGCCGAAACCGAAGCATTGGGACTGTTACCAACCGCCTTCACTTCTTCCACGAACTCATACGGGATCTTATCCCCGAAACTAAAACAGAGTAGACGGTTTTCGCTATCCATACTGCCCTCCACTTTGGCATTTTTAACCCGAATAAAGGCATCGGTTACAATGTCGCCGATAGCCAAAAAATCGATAGGTTGCTGTTCATTTTCTGTCATATTATTGATATTGACTTTTATTAAATTAATAATCCTTATCTAACGATTTAATTGTAACACATCAAAAATTCTTTGCTGGGGACAATCTTGTTCTCGACGCCACTAATTAAGTTCCTGCTTACGATATAACACCCGGATCGCGGCCGCCAAGATACCTTCCTTGTCCAGACTATAATGTCTCAGCAATTCTTCGGCGGTTCCGGACTGCCCAAAATCATCGTTAACCCCCACCTTTTCCACCCAAACCGGACAACGACCGGCCAACAGTTCACTAACCGCCGAACCCATCCCGCCTGCCTGTTGATGCTCTTCTAC
>CAYLYL010000007.1:4966-21870 GCA_964388095.1 uncultured Candidatus Saccharibacteria bacterium
GAGATGCGGCTCAGTCGAATATACACCGGCCCCTCCACCGAAGCAGCTGCCTCCACAGCTTTTCGGGCTTCTATTTGGTCACACGGAGATAGTACCGTCATTCTCGGCAACACTCTCATTAAAGCCACATCCTCAAGCGCCTGATGAGAACCGCCGTCCGCCCCCACCGTTACTCCGGCGTGACTGCCGATTATCTTGACCGGCAGATCGTTATAGCATACCGTAGTCCTGATCTGCTCCCAGTTACGACCGGGTGAAAAGATAGCAAAAGAAGCAACAAAAGGTATTTTGCCCATAGCAGCCATTCCGGAAGCCGTTGCCGCCATATTCTGCTCCGCTACCCCCACCTGAACAAAACGTTCCGGAAACTCCTCGGCGAAATAATCGGTTTTAGTTGAATCGGTAAGATCGGCACACAGCACCACCACCCGGCCGTCAATACGGCCCAATCCCAGCAAACCGCGACCCATCCCCTCGCGCATCGAAACCGCAGCCAGTTGATCGGTAAAAATATTCGGATTGAGACGAAAGGTATCAATAGGTATCATGGTTTTATTCCTCTATTTTACCCCCCAAAGTACGCAACTCTTTGAGGGCCTGGCGAACCTGTTTCCGATCGGGGGTTCGACCGTGCCATTCATACTGTCGTTCAAACTCGGATACCCCCCGACCGGGAATAGTGTGGGCCAAGATAACTGTAGGCTTGTTAAAGACCGCCTGACCCTGCTCCACCGCCTTGATAAATTCTTCAAAATTATGCCCGTCTACCTCCAGCGTATGCCAGTTCCAGTTACGCCATTTATCCCTAAGCGGCTCCAAGGGCATTATCTCTTCGGTATAACCGTCTATTTGAATACTGTTGCGATCCACCACGGCGATCAAATTATACAAACGTTCTTTGGCCGCCAGCATCGCCGCTTCCCAGGTATTGCCGGCATTCAACTCGCCGTCGCTAAGCAGACAGTAAAAGAATTTTTCCTGCTGCTCTTCATTTATTCGATCCGCCAAAGCCATACCCACGGCCTGAGAGAGACCGGAACCCAAAGGTCCGGAACTGGTCTCCAAACCCGGCAACCATTCCCGATGGGGATGGCCTTGCAAAGGAGACCCGAACTTGCGCAGAGTTTTTAGTTTATCCTGCGAGAAATATCCGGTCCGCGCCATAGCGGCATATAACGCCGGGCAGATGTGACCGTTAGATAACACCAACCGGTCTCTATCCGGCCACTCCGGATTCTTCGGATCATGTCGTAGAAGGTGAAAATAAAAGGCGGTTATGATGTCAGCCATTCCCAACGGTCCGGCGGTATGTCCGGAACCGGCGGACTGCAAAGATTCGATCACCAGGCAGCGGATCTGTTGCGCCTCCTCCTCTAATTTCTGTAGCTTTTCTTTATTTACTAAGGTCATAGTGGATCTTTTAAGAACTCGGACGGTTAACTATGCTGCCGTCTTTCTGCAAACATACTATTCTGTAGCCTGTTGATCGTTTACCATCTCCTCCAACTCTTCGATGACCGCCACCGGATCTTCGCTTTCCCAGATCGCCGATCCTACCGCCAAGCGGTTAGCCCCGGCTTCCACCAAAGAAACCGCATTATCGATCTTCACCCCTCCGTCTACACTGATTATAAGGTCAGGATGCTTGCGGCGCAAAGCTGCTATTGTGGACAAAGCACGAGAAGACAGCCCTTCTCCCTGATAACCGACATTTTCAATACCCATGCATTGAATATAGTCAACGAAAGGTATCACCTCCTCCAACTCTTCCACCGTTTGGTCGGGATCAATAGCCAACCCTACCTCAGTCGCCAACGGCGAATCGGCCGGTACTGTATGTTCCCGCACTGCTCTGATCGGGTTAAAAATATCATCCACCGAACGGTAATGAATAATGACCCGTCGCGCTCCGGCTCTTATCCAGCGAACCGCTTCCCGCTCGGGTGTAGCTACCATCAGATCAACCTCCAATTCCAGCTCCGAAAGATACGGCAGGTCACAACGATGCTGTACCAGCTCTTCAAAATCATAAGAGCCAGGATGCGGCCAACCGCGGGAAGGAACATATATTCCGTCCATAACATCGACCTGCACCAAAGGCACCGCCTGGGCTACCACGCCCATATGATCTTCCAGATCTTGAAATGAGTTCGGCATTATGGCCGGAATGATCTCTATGGTCATATGATCTTGATTATTTTATTTAATTACGCGGTATTTTAGCTTCTTCTATTTTTTGCAACCTTCTAAGATGACGTTCCTCATCGGAAAAAGGGGTTTCTAGCCAGTACCTAACCGCTTCTCGAGCTTCCTGTTCATTCAAAAAAGCCGCTCCCAGAGACAGCACATTGGAATCATTGTGAGTCCGGGCCAGAGTTATCTCATGCGGCAACTCCCGACCGTCATCGGGATCGTACTGACCGTTGAAAACCACCGCCCTAATACCGGGAAAACGGTTGGCTGCCATACCTTCCCCCTGACCGGAAGCTCCCAAAACTATCGCACGCGGCGAGTTATCATCCGCCGGCACATATCCTCCTCCCTGCTTTTGAATATGGTCATGAATCTCCTGAACGGCCGGTATGATAAAATCCGGATAATCATCTTCTGCGTTATACCGAAACGCTCCTTTATCAACAACCTGATGCCCGAGCTCCTCAAGAAACACTTTTAAATCCTCTTTTAGCAAGAAACCGGCATGATCGGAACCCAGTATTATTTTCATAATTTACTTTTAGTTTGTATTACGGAGTGGTTTTTATGTACTTTTGTCCTTTGTCATCGAGTTCATACCACACTAAATTGATTCCTCGCCTTTTAATGTTGAAATTGTCATTTTCGCCCCAAATCGTTCCCTCCCCCGTTTTGGGAAGTAGAAACTTCTACCGTTCAAAACTGAAGAGGGACGATTGGGCAAGCAATTCCGCCCTTCGCGAAGGGCGGAATGTGCTTTCGCCCATAATACATAATACAGACCCCGTGATACGATCCTGTGCTTTTTCTTATTATACCTAATACAGACCCCGTAATACAAAACTGGTGTTTTAAATAGTGCACAACTACTTTTCAATATACTGTCCCAGTTTTATCACATGCTCCATCAAAGTACCGGTATATCCGCTCTCATTGTCATACCAAGCCAAAACCTTTACCAAATTGCCGCCAACGACCTTGGTGAATGACAGATCAGCAACAGAACCATAACGACTACCGATAATATCGGAAGATACTACCGGTTCTTCAGTTACCGCCAAAATGTTTTTCCATCGTTCTTCATACGATGCTTCAAGGAGCAAGGAATTAACCTCCTCTTCAGTGGTGTCGCGCGATGCTATGAAGGTAATATCGGCTACCGAACCGGCCGGTACCGGCACCCTCAGAGCTATTCCGTCGAAACGCTCCTCCAGCTCGGTGATAACTTTAGTAGTGGCCTTGGCCGCGCCGGTCGTGGTGGGAATAATATTCAAAGCAGCTGCTCTACCCATTCGCGGCTTTTTAGAATTTCCTTCATCCACCACTGATTGGCTGGCAGTATAAGCGTGAGTAGTGGAAAGTACCGCCTTCTCTATTCCGATCTTGTCATGCAAGACACTGATCACCGGACTGCCAGCGTTGGTGGTACAAGAAGCATTGGAAGTAACCGAACAATCCTTCAATTCCTCTTCATTGACCCCCATCAAAATGGTCTTTTGAGTGGGGTTGCTTGGTTTATCTTTGGCCGGGGCGGAGATAACCGCTCGCTTGGCGCCGGCGGCAATATGACGCCCAGCATCTTCAAAAGTGGTGAAAACCCCGGTCGCCTCGATCGCCACATCCACCCCCAACTCTTCCCAGGGCAGATTCTCGGGCTCTTTTTCTTGCAAGTATTTGATCCGGCGATCACCTTCCAGCAGTTCGGTGCCGTTCTCGGCCACCGATACCGGCTCCGCCTTGCGTCCGTAAGCGGTATCGTAATTTAACAGATAAGCCGCCTGTTCAATATCGGCCAGATCATTAACCGCCACTACTTCGACCTCTTCTCTTTCCGCGGCCTGACGAATAAAGGAGCGACCGATCCGGCCGCAGCCATTGATAGCTATTTTTATACTCATAGGAATAAGTAGTTATTAAATTAATAAATTACCGTTTAATTTTGATGACGTAGAAAAGTCCGATCAGAAAAACCGCTGCTGCCAAAGCTACAAAATAAATAATCTCAACTCCTTCCTCCTCATTGTTCGAATCCTCATCTATAACTAATTCCCCTTCTTCTTTACTATCCTCAGATGATACTATCTGAATTTTCTCCAGCTCATACCAACCACCAAATTCATCACCAAATAATTGAATGTAACCTTTGATCGTTGTTCCGGTCTGAAGATCATCACCGGAGCTTACAATTAGTTGATCACCGGTCAAATATTGGTTTTCACAATAATCTTCTTCCTTCAAACCTCCTTTCTCTACCTCACTTAAAACCGAAATAATTTCTATCTTGGATCCGCCGGACCTCTCTCTTTCATATCCCACCTCTTCGGCCCAATCGGTATCAGCAGTAGAATATTCAATTCCTGTATCCAGTACTTTAGCAGTAACTTCACAAACAGGTTGAGGCGGAATAGGGGCCGCGATAGTTAAATTGGTGTCAAAAAACAAAATACCTAAGGTCAACACAATAACAAAAACCCAAACTCCCCTTGTGATCATCCTGGTTGTCCCCATAAATAATTTGCTCGTCATTAACTCAATCAGAAATAGCTTTTTTAGATCTCACAGGCTCCGGCGCTGCACGCCAACTCCCGCTTCTGTTCGGTATTATCGGTGGATTCGTAAGTCACGATCTTGGAAAAGTCGATATCGGTAAAGCGCTTGGCCATTTCCCGATAGGTCTTCTCGTCTATTTCTTCATAAGGTGCCAATTTATAAACATGATCAAATCGCGGCAGGAAAGACAGACCTCCCAACATTTCCCAGTTCTTATACAACCAATTAACCGTCGAGATCCATTCCTCTTCGCCGACCGAGATGGTCACCGAAGGGTTGTGTTCGGTATAACTCTTTTTGACTTTTTTCCAGTGCTTAAGCTGATCCATAGCGGTCAGGTCGTCCTTGGTAATAGCTCCTTCCGGCGCCTGTACCGGGAACTCCAGTACAAAAGTGTTGGCGTTTTCTTCGGTCTGGCCCACTTCCGGATGATACGGTACTCCCTGATCCTTCAACATCTGAAACAGAGAATCGGTAGCCGATATTCGCACTCGACGAATATAGTATTTGGCATAACGGGGATGCATACCGGAGGCCGAATCCACCAACTGCGATACCGTGCCGGACGGTTTAACGCAGGTAACAGCCGCCGACTCATTAACCCCGAAACGCTTAGCAAACTGCCGATTGGTCTCGAGCGCCGTTTTCTTGATCTTCTTTAGCACATTTTCGTCACGAACTAATGAACAGTCCCATTGACCGGTAATCGAGACACCCAACAGCCGTTCCTCCTCGCAGTTCTTCTTCCATTCTTCCGACAAATAAGTAAAATTGGTCAAAGTTGACTGATAAGTACCCAAAATGGCAGCGATCTTGGTCTTTTTAAGCAGACTTTCTTCGGTATCATCCGGTCGCGCCACCACTTCCGTCAAATTACAGAACTGTTTGCTTTGTAATATAATTTCACCACAAGGATTTGTTCCTGTCAACCCCTCTTCTTCCTCTTCTTTATAAATATTCTTCTTTCGTCTTTCGGGTAATTGGTGTTCGAGCATCCCGCGATTAAATATCCCTCTTTCGCCGGTACCGGACTCCATTAAAGCAAGCCATTCTTTCATCAATTCGGTCGAAGTGGGTTTTTCATCATAAACCGCCGAGTTATTGGCCATAGCCCGCTGCGGATCAGTGAGGTAGAACTGGCCCTTCTTGGCATCCCGCATAAATTGATCATCAAGATCCGACAACGAGATCAAAGCACTGCGCCGCACTCCGCCGGCTACCACTATTTCTCCGATCTTGCAGATAATATCGTGAACATCCAACGAACTAAGTCGTCGACCCTGCCGAGTCAGTATCCTATCCCGAGTAAACACCATCAGATCTTTCAACGGCTCCGGACCGGAACTCTTGCCGCCCATGGTCTTTAACTTGGCTCCGGCCGGTCTTACTTTGGAGTAATCAAAATCGATATCACCGCCGTTAAACCAGGTTTCCAAACCCAAAACAAAAGCATCGGCCCATCCTTCCTTGCTGTCCCCGACCACATGAGTGGTTTTCTTTTTGCCGTTCTGCTTCTTTATCTGCGGCAGCTTCTCGACATTCTGACTTTCTACCGAAAAACCGACCCCGGTCCCGCACATGGACAGATACATTATCTCTCCAAAGTCCCGCAACTGACAAGGTGCGATAAAAGAGCAGTTGTAGGCCGGAACATTATCCCGGCGAGCCGGTTTGCCGGCAAACTGCATCAATCGCATAGAAGGCATGGCGGAATGATTTAAGATATAACTCCTAACCTCCTCATACTCCTGCTCGGTCAAAGCCGAACCCAGATTCTCTTTCATGAAAGATACGTACCGTTCCACGGTCTCGACCCAGGTCTCGCGTCGACCCTCTTCCTCCAGCCAACGGGAATAAGTGCGGTAATAAACGAACTCCGCCAACGGGTTGCGAAAATACTTTTTGCTTTCTTTGGTCAGCTCCTGAACATGCTCCGGTACTTGTACGCCCCTCTGTCGCAGTTTGGCTCGTTCTTGGCGATACAAAATATACTGTTTGGCGGTTTTTACGTATTCACTCAAAATAAGCTCTTTCTCCACCAGATCCTGAACCTCTTCCACTCCCGGT
The DNA here is from genome assembly GCA_964388095.1 of uncultured Candidatus Saccharibacteria bacterium. Classification (GTDB taxonomy): domain Bacteria; phylum Patescibacteriota; class Minisyncoccia; order Phycocordibacterales; family CSBR16-193; genus CAYLYL01. The sequence continues at coordinate 11,777 of CAYLYL010000007.1, forward strand.
ATGAAATCCGGCCGCTTCTTGACTATTCTAACCAACTCGGCGAACACTTTGTTAGCCACCATACTACCTTCAAAATCTCCCCCTTCTCCGGCTGCCAACATGGCTTTATAAATAGCATTAGCTATTCGCTCCAGATCAAAGGTTTCGAGCGAACCGTCTCTTTTCCTTACCTGCTTAATAAAATCTGTAGCTTGTTTTTTGCCCTGAGAAGATCTCGCTGGTTTGCTGTTGGCCATAAGATAAGTAGTGTTACGGTATTAATTATCAATTACCTCCATTATAACTCATTGCCGGATTTTTGTCATAGAGCGATTCAATGATATTTTCCCTTTCTTAGAACCCGACAGATCAAGAGCAGAACAAGAAATAATGATCAAAAGACGTCAACTTGACAACTGAAATCAACCACTCATTCAACTCTTTATCACCTGCTTATTTCACCACATCAGCCAGGACAAAAAAATTCTTTACTGACAATAGTATTGAGAAAACAAAAAGATCGGCCATCATCAGTAACGGGCTGTGGATAACTTACCTGATCCTTGCTTCATATTTTGATCCTCAAGACATTAACTAAACCCCAAAAAAACCCGATAACTATGACCGGGATTTCGTCAATACCTAAAAAATGGCTAATATAAACCCCGTGTTCACCTTCGGAAGGTGGACACCGTGGTATAATCAACTACCCTGCGGCAGAGACCGCAGGGTATGTAGGAATTAGCTTTCCTCTTGATGGAGAGGTGGTAAGAGTAGCCGAGAGATAAAGGTGAGTAGACCAAAGACCCATAATCTTGATCACTGATCGATCCGGCAGCCGTAAGCTTCCTGGAGATAACCCTGCAGATCCTCTCGAAGATCGGGGTGAGTGAGACCCAGCTCGATCTGAGCCATTATGAACTGCAGCTTATTGCCACAGTCATAACGACGTCCGCTGAATTTACATCCGTAAATAGAATATTTCTCTAGGTAGGTAATGAAAGCATCTATCAACCTGATCTCACCCCCCTCACCGGCGGTCTGATTCTTCAATATCTGCAAGATCTCCGGTGTGATGATGTAACGACCCACGATAGCCAAATTAGAAGGAGCGTTAACCGGTTTGGGTTTTTCTACGCAGCTGGAAACCCGCCAAACTCCGTTAGTAACCTCTTCACCCGCTATAACTCCATAAGAGGAGGTGTGGGAAGGAGGAACCTCTTGCAAAGCGGCTACCGGGCGCTCTTCTTCATAATAAACATCCATCAATTGACCAATAGCCGGTTTTTCGGCATTGATGATATCGTCACCGAACATTACCGCCACCGGCTCATCGGGCTCAATGAACGGTTCAGCCGATAAGAGAGCGTGTCCGTCCCCCAATGGGTTGCGCTGCCGCACAAATGCGAAATTGGCCAATTTCTCTAACGATCTGATGGAACGTAGTTCTTCTTCTTTGTTCTTCTGCTCTAATCGATATTCCAGCTCAAAATTGCGATCGAAATGATCCTCCAGTGCGCGCTTACCGATAGCAGTAACAAAGATTACCTCCTTGATCCCAGCATTGGCCGCCTCCTCGACAATATATTGAATAACGGGTTTATCAACCACCGAAAGCATCTCTTTAGGTTGAGCTTTAGTGGCCGGCAAAAACCTGGTACCCATACCGGCCACCGGAATGACCGCCTTGGTAACTTTCTTCATATAAAAAAATAAAAGCTTATAAATTTACCCCCTGTCTAAAACAAGGGCTTTAATAAAAGAACGACCATAACATTGACCCAGCTTCAGTATAGCAATCACCGGGCAGTTACCGCAAACTGTGTATTTCGGAGTTTCAATAAATTATTTTCTAGTCTTTATCCCCAAGTTTGTTACACACTAAATTGGTTTACCGCTCTTTTAATGTTGAAATTGTCATTTTCGCCCCAAATCGTTCCCTCCCCCGTTTTGGGAAGTAGAAACTTCTACCGTTCAAAACCAGGGAGGGACGTTTGGGCAAACATTCCCCGAAAGCGCTTCGCTACCGCGAACGCTGGGAAGTGTTTTCGCCCAAAATCACAATTTGCTTCGCAAATTTGATTAGGCAAACGTTTTGAGCGAAGCTCAAAAGCGTTTTCGCCCATAATACCTAATACATACCCCTTAATTACAGTTATATAGGCTGTATTCAAAAAAGACCCTGCATCCACATCCGGGACACAGGGTTGAACACGCTACAGTTATTACAGAAACCTCAGAAAATCCTGTAATTTCTGTAACTCAAAGTTAGGAGGCAAAATAACCCTCCAATCGTTGCCATTGCATTTGACCAACTCTACTCCTTCTTGACGTCTACTCCAACAGTTCCAAATAAACCAGATGGTTCTTAAGCTGGCAGAGACCTCTATCTCCGTCCGACTACCACTCCATTCTTCCCCGGTTATTTCGATCACCCTAACCACCGCTCCGCAGCGAGTGGTGTAACGGTCGATCTCCCGTTCTTTTTCCCCTTCCATTTCCCCTTTTTCCTTTCCGGTTGGTGTTGATGTTCAACTTCCCCAAATAGAGTAACTTTAAGCGTGTTAGCTATATTATACTCCGATCGAAAAATAAAACCAGCTCAATTACTTATCACTATTAATTTTTTGTGTTATGATCAATTATTATGAATACCACAACCAAAGATAAGGTCTTTTATTCGGTAGTCGCTTCCTTGTTGGTACTATCCGGAGCTCTGCTATACTTCGCCCCGGAAGAAACAGAACAAGCAAACCAAAAAGCTCAAGTACCCGGCGAACAAGACGAGCAAACACCGGAAATACCGTCCCGAGTCAGAGAACGAGCAGAGGAGCTGGAAGAAGCCAAGGAAATCATCATCCACACCAATATGGGAGACATCGAATTGGAGCTAACTCCTCAAACTCCGATAACCACCGCCAATTTTTTAACCTTGGCCGAAGATGATTTTTATGATCAGGTACTGTTCCATCGAGTCATTGAAGGTTTTATGATCCAGGGCGGCGACCCCAACACCCGTGACAAAGAACCCCACACTTACGGAACCGGTGGTCCGGGGTACCACATACCGGATGAATTCACTGACGGGCTCAGTAACGAGCGGGGAACTATTTCGATGGCCAATTCCGGCCCTAATTCCGGCGGTAGTCAGTTCTTTATCAATACCGCCGATAATCTAAATTTGGATAACCGGCACGCGGTCTTCGGCCGAGTAACCGCCGGAATGGAGGTAGTGGACGAGATAGAAGCGGTAACAACCGGACCCGGAGATCTGCCGGAGCAGGAAGTAATGATCGAGAATATAACAGTTCCTGCTGCCAAATAAGCCTGCCGGTCAGATAAATACTCTCAACAACTGAAAACGCCGGATATTATTTTTTCAACCAACAGGTTTGTCAACGGAACAAACGCGAACCTTGGTTTCTGATTTAAATACAAAATATTTACTGGCAATTAATTATACCACAGGTGTCCACCTTCCGAAGGTGGACACCTCCTTTATGTGGGCCAAATTTTGGGGGGTTGACAAAACATACCGGAACCGACTTGCGCCGGTTTCTGTTTTACATGTCTTTTTTGTCTCAAAAAGCTGATTATATATAACGACACAGCTGTCTCGGTTTTTTGAAACAACAAGATGATAATTGTTATGTAGGAACATAAATTGCGATCAAGGCCGATCGTCACCCGCCAAGTTGCCGGCTTCAGAAAGCGTCTCTCTGCGACGAGCGAGTTTTCTGTGGAACCAATAACCCAATGCTATAGGGATCAAGACAAGAAGCCCTATCAAAACCAACTGCACCGGTTTCCATTCCGGAAATTCCGAACCCAGATAGCTAAAAATAACAGTAGAAGGTAGTAAACCCACTATCGTACCAATAAAATAATTACCCCAACTAACACCGCTGACCCCCAAAAAGTAATTGGTATACCGCAACGGAGTAACCGGATAAAGCAGCCGCAGAACCAAAACGGTAAGCAGCTGGTGCTCTTTTAAAAAGTTAGTCGGCAACCGACTCCGTTCCAATCGTCCGATCCAGCTCTTTATCCATCCTCGCGTTAAGTACGGCTTCAATCGGCGAGCCGAAACAAACGATATCACCGCCCCGGGTATCAACCCTCCCAAAGAAAGCAAAACCCCGTAACCAAATCCGAATAAAATACCTCCCAGTATACTAAGAGGCCATAATGGAATACCGAAAAGCAGCACCACCGCTGCTGCGTACCCCAACATAAAGAACAAAGGAGAAAGCTCTCGTTCTTCGGCCGTCCAGTTATGCAACTGCTGCAACACTTCTTCGGTCTCGGAAAGTGCCGCCTGCGACAGCCACCACAGCAAAACCAGGGTCACTGCCAAAACCGTTATAGAAAAATAATTTATTTTAAAAAACATGGAATTATGCCGAGGACTTAAAAAGCAGATACCCCCTGTTTGATATTTGATCAAGACCCGCTCTTTCGGCACCTTTTGGTCAACAACAACCTCCGCAGAACTCAAAAAAGGTTAAGGGCTTTCGCTTTTCTCTATTATAACACACCTCGGATAACAAATATTCCGCTGTTAATTTTAATTGAGACACCGGGCCGGTATTTTCCGGCTTGGTTTTCCGGCCCAATCAGAACCGTTAGGCCGAGTCGCGACATCTTTCCCGCTCGGCCGGATCGATATCACCCCCGCGGGCAAATCTTAGATAGAGCACCGGGATCACCGCCAGAGTCAAAACAGTGGAGAACAACAAACCGAAGATAATCGAGTAAGCTACCGGCGCCCAGGTGGGGCTGACAAAAGCCAACGGCACCAAACCCAGAACGGTGGTCAGAGCGGTCAAGATCACCGGACGGAATCGAGTAAAAGAACCCTTAATAACAGCCGTTTCTTTATCACTGCCCGACTTCCGTCTTTGGTTGATATTATCGATCAAAATAATGGCGTTATTGACCACAATACCGGCCAGCGCAACAATTCCGATCAATCCCGGGAACGAGAGCGGCTGCCCGACCAAAGCCAAACCGCCGATCACCCCGATCAAAGCCAAAGGTATAGTAACCAAAATAAAGACAGGCTGACGGTAAGAGCTGAATTGCCAAACCAACAACGCAAATATCATGATGATACCCAGCAGCAATAACTGAATAAGTTCCACAAAAGATTCTTGAATGTCTTCCACTTCTCCGCCATAACTTAATCTCACCCCGTCCGGCAACCCGATCTGTTCCACTCGATCCTGAAACTCCGCCACTATTTCACTGGTGTTATAACCGGCCGCCGCATCGGCCTGCAAAGTAATAACTCTTTCCCGATCGCGTCGCTGTATGGCATTGCGTCCCGGCTCTAACTTAACTTCGGTAAGACCTCCGATCGAAACCGGCCCCTTTTCGGTTAATATCGACAGCGCCTCGATCTCTGACAGATCGGTAACCAAAGCGGTGCCGGAACCTTGGTTTTTTTCTTTGATACCGGTCTTTACCACTACACCGATATCCTCATCATTTATTCTAATATCAATAACATCCCGCCCGGAGATCGAAGTTCTTAAAAAGCCGGCAATATCAGTAGCGCTCAGCCCATATCTTCGCGCCTCTTCCCGCTTAACCCGAAAAACGAACTCGCCGGAGGTTTGTTCTATGCCCGAATCCACGTTTTCCGCCCCTTCTATCATACTTAACTCATCCGCCAAACCCATAGCTGCCTCTTCCAACTGATCCAGATCGGGTCCGAATAAATTGACCCGGATCGCTGAATCGCCGGTCGGCCCGGCTTCCATCTGGGCGATCCTGATCTCGGCTCCCTCCGGTTCGGAAAAAAGCTTGCGGTACTTTTCTACCAACTCTTGACTGGTGGAGTCCCGATCTTCCCGCAACGTAACTGTTATCCCCCCAAGATGGGAGTTGCCGGTCTGTGTTACATCCATAGCGCCGGCCCGAGACACCTGGCCTACCACCGTCAAAAATGAACACACCTCGGGATCTTCGATCAACTGTTCTTCGATAGGCTCCAGATAACCGGAAGTAGTTTGCAACGGAGTGCCGGCAGGCGCTTCTAAGTCAATATATATATTATCGGCATCCGGCGAAGGGAACATATCAACCGGCACCAATCCCACAACCGGCAGAGCCAGAACCGCCACAAAGGCGACCCCCATAACTGCCAACAAACCACCCGATAATAACTTGCGCCGCAACAAGATCGTTAAAAGATCACGGTATTTCCGGGCAATATTTTCAAAATAACTGTTCAAATATCTGCCCTTTTCCCGCTCGTTATTTTGATCCGACTTTGGTAAAAAACGTGAAGATATAGTGGTAATAACAGCCAACGCCACAAACAAAGAAGCCAGCAGAACAGCCGTAACGGTAATAGGAATGCTTCGTACAAACTCGCCGGTAATACCGGACAGTAACAACATAGGGAGAAATACCAGTACCGTGGTCAAAGTGCCGGCGATAAGAGGTGTCTTAAATTCCTCTATCGTCTTTAGAGCGGAGCAGTAGCCGTCAAACCCTTTGCGACGGTAGCGGTGAATACTTTCGGTCACCACTATCGAGGCATCAACCAAGATACCCAAAGAAAGAATGAGAGAAAAGAGGGTCAAGAAATTAACAGTTAGACCCAGCGCCTCGATCACTATGAATGCGATCAAAAAAGAAAAAGGCACCACCAAACTGGCCAGCAACGCTTCCCGCCAGCCCAAAAAAGCAGCCAGGATAGCTATTATTATAATGATAGTTATCAACCCGCTGCTCAGCAATGTCCGGAGATCGCTCCTGATCAGATCGGCATCGCTTTGTACTACTTCCGCTTGCACTCCTTCCGGAAAAACCGATACCTCCATTTCCCGGCTTATTTCCTCTGCCCGGTTGGCAATGGTTATAATGTCCCCTCGCCCTCCTTCTTTGTAGATCTGCAGAGAAACGGTCGGCTGGGGCCCTTTTCCTTCTATACTGAACCGGCTGATATTATTAAGCGGAGCCAAACCGTCATCAATATCGGCCACCTCGGCCAGGGTTATAATAGCACCCTCCCTCTCGGCCACCGGCAAAGCTCGCAGTTCGGCCACCGAATCAACGCCGCTATCGGTACGCAGAGAGAACTCCCGTCCGCCGGTTTCGATAGTACCGGCCGGCAGATCTATATCGGAGCTGTTTATCGCCCCGATCACCATTTCGGGATTCAGATTCAGCCGCGAAAGATCTTCATTTCTTAAATTTACCCTTATCTCCCGCTCCGGTGCTCCGATAATAGCTACCTCGGAAACATTGCTAATACCTTCCAACTCCGACTGCAGCTCTTCGGCATAGATCTTCAACTCTGCCGGTTCCAGAGGTCCGGACAGAACTAAACGCATTATCGGAATATCATCAAAAGCAATTCTTTGAACCGTGGGGGTTTCGGCCTCGCGGGGCAACTCCCCTTCAGCTCTTGCCACCTGCTCCCGAACCTCGGCCAGTTTTTCGGTTTGGTCACTGGACGGTTCGAACTCTATTATTACCGTAGAAAATCCCTGTCGCGAAGTTGAGTTTAAACGGTTGATACCGGCAATATTGTTAACCCGATCCTCGATCGGTCGACTCACCAACTCTTCCACGCTATCCGCCCCGGCCCCGGGCAAAGCGGTATTTACTACCACTACCGGAATATCAACTTCGGGAGATGATTCTTTAGGCATCTGCCAGATCGCTACTACCCCGAAGATCACCACCGCGATCAACAGTAAATAAGTGACCCGGTAATTTTCCAGAAAAAAATGTATCCAGCTGTTTGACGGTCCTTGATCTTGTTTCATATAAATATTGTATTTTACCGATCAGCAACCTCTGCACCGTCTTTTGCCCGCGATGCATCTTTTACCACCTGATCAGTAAGCTCAAGTCCTTCGGTTATTTTTATGAGATCACTCTTTATCTCTCCCACCTCGACCATGGTCCTTTGAACTCTTCCTTCTTTGATCCGGTATACGGCGTGACCGGCTCCAGTGGTCTCAACAGCCGATAGAGGCAAATAGATGGAATTTCTATCCGACTCGGTAACGACAACAGCCGGACGGTACTCTCCGGCCAACAGATCTGATCCGGTTTCCGGTATCGAAACTCTTACCTCGACCAACCCGGACGCCCGATCCAAAGAACGAGCTATGTTAACAACCGTACCTTGGTATTGATCGTCAATTATTACTTTATTACCCGTCGAGATCCGGCGCGCCTGTTCCGGACCGAGTTTGATCCGAAACTCCAGACCGGAACGACCCATCAATCGAAACAGTTCTTGTCCGGCAGCGACTACCTCGCCAACCTCGGTCGACACCGAGACCACTTCAGCGGCGAACGGAGCGGTGACCCGTTTGCTATCCAAGCGATTCTCGGCCGCCTCGACCGAGATCCGCGCCCGTTCCACCTGAGCTTCCAGAGCTTCTATTTGCTCTCGCCTGGTACCGCTTTTGACCAGATTCAGTTCTTTCTTGGCTTGAGTATAATTTGCCTCGGCTCTTTCTACTGACGGTTGCGCCTCTTTCTTTGCCTGCTCATAGGCCTCGCGAGCCTGGATATAACCCTGTCCCCGGGGGTTAGGTATCGGAATCACCCACTCCAGGTTATGATTGCGGGCAAAATTTTCCGGAAATCTAATAGACAACCCCTTGCTACCCAACGACTGAGGAACCCGGGTATTTACCGCTCCCGTTTTGCTTTCGCCGTTCGGGCCTTGATAACGAAAAGAGTACCCGGAAGGTGTATTGGACCTATATAGCGAGATCCGGTATTCTCCTTCCTCGCTTCCCTCGTAATTGCCGCTGATTATCGGCGGATCAATACTGTGATCCTCCTTGAACCGCATACGTTCATCCGCCAGATAAGCCCGGAGATCATTGTTAAGTAAATTATTGCGCGCGTCGGCCACCTGATCCTCGGCACGCCGCTTGGCTTCTCGCAGTTCGGTCTCGGCAACCTTTACCTGATCTTCCAGCATTGCTATCCGCTCCGGCAGCTCCCCGGTTCGTGCCTCTTCCAGAGACGCCTCTTGCGCTCTTAGACCGGCTCGCGCTTCCCTCAGCCCGATCTCTTCTGCCGAGCCCTCCAGTCTGGCCAGTGTTTCACCGGCGGCTACCGTTTGTCCGGCAACCACGGTCAACTGTTCCACCTTGCCGCCACTCTCGGCGCTTACCATCGCCTCTTGTCGTGCCATAACCCGGCCGCTTACCGGCATCATCAGCTCCCTGCCCAACATATCGCTTACTTGTAAGGTCTCCACTTTTGAGAGCTCCTCCGGTGAGGAAGCGGAAACTTGAGAACCATCCGGATCCGTGATATCACCCCGGAAACCGAGGCCGACAACCGCCGCCACTATTAAACCAACCGCGGCGAACGCCACCAGCAACCATCTTTTTACTGTCCTGGGCCTGGAATTAAAATAATGAGACATAAAGTTTCTATATTTTACTTATAAATAAATAATAATTGATCATCTTGCCACCTCCACCAAGTTTGGGTGAGAATGGATTCATTTACATAAGATATTGGCCAAATTGGCCGCGAACTCCCTTACCGGCATCTGCCGCTCTCCGCATTTCTGCCTCAGCAGATACATCTGCAAGCAATCGATCAGTACTTGAGCGGCAAACTGGGGATCAGATACCGATAACTTATCCAAATGATCGGCAATTTCTTTTTTCATTTCGGCGAACTTTCGCTTGATCTCGGTTTTACGTTTGGAATCATCTATCTTAATAAGATCTCTGATATCGGACATTATAAATCCCGCCTGCAATCCCTTGTTCAAACATTCTTCAATAATTTGAGCCAGATCTTCTCGGGGTTGCTCGGTACTCGCCTGATGAAAAAGTGATATGGTTTGCTCCATTATCCGATCCACCACTGTAAAATAGATAGATTCCTTGCTGTCGAAAAAATAGTAGAGGGAAGGTTTTTGAATATCCACCGCCTCGGCGATCTCGGACATAGAGGTGTTGTGAAACCCCTTTTCTCCGAAAAGGCGATCTGCCTGGCGCAGAACCTCTTCTTTGGTGTCGGCGGTGTATTTTTTCTCTGACATATATTTACCTACCTATCAGTAGGTAGGTAAATATTATACTAAAACATTTCTTATGTCAAAAAATTACCCT
>CAYLYL010000008.1:0-19949 GCA_964388095.1 uncultured Candidatus Saccharibacteria bacterium
CCGGAACCGGAACCCGACCCCGATCCGGCTTATGACCCGGCCGATTATATGGACCCTCCCGATCGACCTCGGGTTTCTTCCGACACTCATCCCGATTCCGAACAGTGGTATAGCACCCGTGAGGCGGAGTTTAGCTGGGATGTACCGGATACCGTGGACCGGGTGCGTTTAGGGGTAAGTCAAGAACCCGACACTACTCCCTCGGTAGAACACGAACCGCCAATCGATTCCCGCGAACTTGATGAGGAGTATATAGACGAAGACGGAGTATGGTATTTCCACGTTCAGTTCGGTAATGCCGCCGGCTGGGGTGATATCACCCATTATGAATTTCGGGTAGATACTCAAGAGCCGGAAGAGTTTGAGGTGGAAAAGGTGGAAGGCGAAGGTACGCCGCGTCCGACCATAGAGTTTCAAACCGAGGATGAGATCTCGGGAGTGGCCGAGTATGTGATCAATGCCGAAGGCGTGGAAGAGGTGGTACGAGAAGCCGAGGATCATGAAGACGCGCATTATCGTTATACCTTTGACCAAGATCTCCGGGAAGGGTTGGTGATAATAACGGTTACCGCCAGGGACCGGGCCGGAAACGAGACCACGGCCGAGCTGGAGGTGGATGTTGAAGCACCGGAAGAAGATGATGTTGGATATGTACCGGAAGAGGAAGAAGACCTCGGTTTCTGGGAGCAGTATGCTGCAACGGTCTTTATATTGATTCTGTTGCTCATTATTGGCGGTCTGGTGGTTTACATCTGGCGTCTGAAATATTTGATGCGGGAAAACAAAGCCAAGGGCAAGAAAGAAGTGCAGGAGATTCGGATGGAAATGGACCGTATCTTCTCGGCTTTACGGGCGGAAACTGAAGAATTACTGGCCTCTTTTGACGGCAAGAAAGGTTTAAGCGCCAAAGAAAAGAGGGTTTATGATAAGCTGCGCAATGCTATTGATGTCTCGGAAGAGCTTATCCTTAAGGAAGTAGAAGATGTAGAAAAACTGATGCGTTAAGGTTGGTAGCTTGGTTGTCTTTTTTAACTTTATTTTATTATTGTTGGTCTTGGTGCGGTATCTCATAGTGCGGTTAAAAAGGTTGGTATGTTAAAATGTCTTAGCTATGAAGCAGGCAGAAAATTACTTATTGCTCGAGCGCGATACAGGATCCGGCGGTGTTTCACTGGTGGTAGCGGTTTGGTTGTTGTTTCTGTTCATCGCGGTGGTTAGCGGGGTTGTAATGGAAAGCGACCGACTTCGGGCCGGACAAGTATTGACCCCGGCCGAGGATCTAAGTAACGCCGGCGGTTGGGAGCCGGAGCCGTTGCATCAGGAGTTGTTGCCGGGCGGGAGTGGTGAAATAACCGGCCCTGCCGACTTCTCTCAAGACGGCAGTTTTGAAGTCGCTCTGGAACTCGCGCCTGATCCTGCTTCTTATGATGAACACCGAATAGTTTTTAGCGCAAAAGCCGAGACGGGATCGGAGTTATATCTCCGGGCCGACCTTTTTGAGTCCGGTAGTTTGATCCATGAAGGTGAGTTTCTTGGTCCCTTAAGTTCTGACGGAATGGAGCAGCTGCGGCAGGAAGTGGACGAACAAGCAGCCCGAAAGATAAAAGATCACGACGATCTGTCGATCAAAATAATACCGAAGAATAAAACGGATGACGAAGAAGCTCGGGTGGTAATGGATGAGTTATATCTGGAAACCGCTGCACCGGATCCGGTGCAGGTCGATACCTTGCAGGTAGAGGTTGACAGCGATCTCGAAGCTCATGTTAAGGGAGCGGTCGAGACCTCGGATCAGGAAAGCGTATCAAGGAGAGGGGCGGTTCTAAGCGAGCAAAGCCATTCTCATCCCGGAGATCAAGCTCCCGAGGATGGCGAATATGAGAAAAAGGAGTATGAAGAAGGAGAATTTGCAGATGAGGATTTTGAGGTTACTTTTTCCAAACTGCAACCGGATAGCGAGTACTTTACTCGCTCTTTTGTGGAAACCGACGGCGGTTATTATGACTACGGCGAGGAGTTAAGCTTCACCGCCGCTACCGGCACCATATCTTCTTCCGGCGGCGATGACGGCAGCGGTGACGGTGATGATGATGCTACTTTTTCTACCACTGATACTGATGACGACGGAGAACTTCTGTCCAACAGTGACCCGCAGGGGGAGCCGGAAATCAGCGGGGTCAAGATCGATCAGGGGGACGATATTAATTTAGTGGAAAATGCCACCACTTCGGTGCCGATAACAGCCACCGCAACCCATCCCGACGGCTATCACTATTTAAAAGAAGATACGCTGAGCGGTCGGGTTTACCGCAGCAGCTTGGGCGAAGATTGTGAATTGGATGATAATAACTGCTACTCCATTGTTAATTTGGAGTTTAACGACTGCGTCGATACCCGGTGTCAAATATCCGGAGAAGCAAAGCTGTGGTATTTTGCCGAACCGACCGACCAAGGAGAGTGGGAAGGCGATGATTGGTCGGCTTACCTGAAACTGGAAGATACGGCCGAACAGCAGGCTGAAGATCATTCTTCAGCGGTGGAGCTGTTAACTTTACTGGCCTTTGCCGTGCTGGAGGATAAGATCGATTACGGCCAAATGGAGATCGGACAGGATACCGGGGCGGAAAATCAAATTACCACTATTCGCAATACCGGCAATTTAAAGGTGGAAATGGAACTGTCCGGTCAAGATATGGAACTGGAAAACGGCGGCCCGACAACCTTGCCGCCGGATCGGCAACAATGGTCGTTGGAGCCCTTTAACTACGGCGACCCCGAAGCGGAAGCTCTTACCGGGGAGTATTCCGCTATTAACCTGAAGCTTCCCAAGGCGATCTCGGCTTCCGATCCGTCACAAAGCAAGGTCTATTGGGGGTTGTCATTGCCCGGGGATGACATTTATACCGGCAGCTATAGCGGGGTCAATTATTTTATGTCAATGCCGGCCGAGTAATAGTGTGTTATAATTTATTTTAATATGCACCGTGAGCTGTTCATTACCAGACACCGGATCATTTCGCCGGTCGGATCAATTGCGGTTTTGTTGTTTCTGGGGCTGCTGCTGTGGTGGCTGTTTTTTCCGGGTGCGGCCAGGTCTTCCGCTCCGCCGCGAATAGAGGGGGTGGAAGTGGAAGAGGTAGAGGAAAATGAGGCGGTAGTGCGCTGGCGCACCGACAAGGAAGCCGATTCAATGATCAATTACGGATTACGTTCCGATTACGGCATGGTCCGGGAGCCGGGTGCCAGTCGTACCGAACACGAGCTGCGTTTAGAGGATCTGTTGCCCGGTACCACTTATTATTTTCGGGTGGTATCACGAGACGCCGAAGGCAACCAAACGGTGGCCAGTGATTTTCAGTTCACCACTGAAGGGGAGTTAACCAGAGAGGATCTGGAAGAGATGGAAGTAGAGGATCCGGTTACCGAGGTAGATCCCGAAGCTACACCGGCCGAAATGATAGAAGAGATCCTAAGCGAGATCGATGATGTAGAGGAGATACGTGGAATAGAGGAAATGATAGAAGACCGAACACTCGAAATGGTGGAAGATCTGACCATTGTGGGTGACCCTCGGGTAGAGACCGAGGAAGATCGTGCCTGGGTGCGCTGGCAGACCAATCGGCCGGCTAACTCGGAAATTCATTTTCAGGATGAGGATCGTTTTGATCCGCAAAATCCCAACCTGCCGCGTTCTCAGCGGGGTCCGGATGAGCCGACCACCGAACATGAAGTGGAGGTTACCGGTTTGATACCTTCCACACAATATTATTTCCGGGCAGTTTCTGAGGATGAAGCCGGTATTAGAGTGGAAAGTGACATCTCGGATTTTGAGACCGATGCTCTTTCTCCTTCTATTCGCAATGTGGAATTGGCGGCGGCCGGCGAGGATTTTGCCATTCTGGAATGGAGCACCTCGGTGCCGGCTGAATCTTTGGTGGAGTATGAGAATCTGTCCACCGGTGATATCAGTTCCCGGGGCAGCCCCACTTTGAGCACCAATCACTCGCTGCGTATCTCGGATCTGGATTATCAGCAAACTTATCAAGCTCGGGTGTTGGCTATTGGCGAGGACGGCGGAATGGAAGAAAGTGATCCGATAGAGTTCGAGACCGAAATAAACGAAGATCCGCCGGAAGTGTCCAATGTCGAAACGGAGTCTACTCTTTATCCCGGTGCCGAGGCGCGGGTTCAGACCATCATCAGTTGGGAGACCGACCAGCAAGCCATTTGCAAGGTCAACTACCAGGAAGGTTTGGCTTCCGGGGTGGATACTTACGAACTTGAGCCGCGTGATGATACTCCGATGCTTGATCATGTCCAAGTGGTGACTGACTTCCGTCCGGCTACCGTTTATCAGTTCTGGTTCATCTGTGAGGATCGGTTTGAAAATGAGGGGCGGTCGGATGATTTTGTGGTATTTACTCCCCAGGAAGAACAGAATATTATTGATATAATAATGGAGAACTTTGAGGAAAGTTTCGGTTGGATAGAAGATATGTTCAATTAATATTAATTAACAACAAACCTTTAAATTCTTGTCTAATTAACAGAGTAGTTGTTTAGCTTATGGCCCAAATATTGATCGAAGCCAAAGATCTCGAGGTTACTTATAACGTTGGCAAATCCAACGAGTTCAAGGCCCTGAAAGGGGTTGATGTAGAGGTTTGCTCCGGCGAATACATCATTCTTTTCGGTACTTCCGGTTCCGGCAAGTCCACTTTGATGAACTGTATTTTGGGCTCGCTGCCCAATTCCGGGGGTTATTTTGCGGTTAAAGGGGAGGAGGTATACAAATATACCGTGGAGGAGATGGTCTATTATCAACAGGTGATGGTCGGTATTATGTTCCAAACCTTCAACCTGATACCGTCATTGACTGTTCTGGATAACGTGGCTTTACCTCAGATCTTTGCCTCTCAGCCGATAGAGAAGCGGCAGGCCAAAGCGCAGGACCTTTTGGATCGTTTCGGAGTGGGGCATACCTCGCACAAGGTGCCGACCAATCTGTCGGGAGGTCAGCAGCAGCGAGTATCAGTAGCCCGTTCTTTGGTTAATGACCCGGAGATCTTGTTATGTGACGAGCCGGTCGGAAACCTGGACAGTCGTTCGGCGACCGATGTGATGAATACTATCGAAGAGGTCAATCAACGAGACGGCAAAACGATAATTTTGGTAACGCATGATGCCAAGCATTTGCCTTATGCTCATCGGGTTTATTATCTACAGGACGGCGAGATCATCCGGGAAGTTCCCAATCCGGAGAAGGAGCAAATAAAGGAGGTAGAGGAGCCGGGCGGCGGTTTGGTGAGCGAGATAGAACACCTCACCCGCTTGTTTCCTTACGTATCGTTGGAGGAGGTGCGGGTGAAAAGCTTGATCAATTTCTTGACCCAGGATATCAATTTTGACCAGGTGCAAGCGCTGGAGAAGGTGGTTTATCGATATATCTGTGGCACTTTAAGCGATAAAGAACTGCGGCGAGTACTGAGATTAAGGTTGGAAAACGGCGGAGTGGGGGTGGAAGAATCACATGCCCGGGAGATGGCGCGGGAGCTGTCCAAATTAATGCAGCGATCTCAGGAGGTGTCTCGTTTTCGCAAGCTGGTCAAAAGCCATTCTGCTTATTATCGTCATAAATACATTAAACGACTGCGCCGCCATCTGGAGAAACGGTTTGAACTTAAGTTGAGTGATGCTCAGAAGCGGGGGATGAATCAAGCGCTAACCGATCGTTTGATGGGAATTTTACGCAAGGAAGATTTTAAGAGCCGACTGCGGAGATCGACTAACCGTGAAGGAGCTGGATTGAAACCCAATACCACTCGTGCCATTTGTGATTATTTGGAGAAGTTGATAGCCCAGGGAGTGGCGTTTGAAAAACATAAGCATTAGTGAGCTGCCGGGTCAAGCTGATTCGGGGTGAGCAAAGTCCTGTACAGAAGTTGCAGGCCGACTAGGGGGGGGCTGTAAAGAGCCGGAATAAATTTAAAGACAGCTATTACACCACTAAGAAATGATAATATATTTTTATGCGTTTAGACGATATAGCCAGACTATCTACCCGAATGTTCAAGACCAACCCGTCTCGTACTTGGTTGACCATACTGGGAATGGGGGTCGGTACCGGCGCGGTGGTGTTGATGGTGGGGTTAGGTTTCGGGTTGCAAAACATTATTTTGGAAGAGATCGTGTTCGGCGAAAGTATGCTCAGTTTGGAGGTTTCCAGTATGTCGGAACAAGCTCTGCCGATCACTGACAGCACTCTGCGGGAATTTCATGATATGGAGCTGGTCAAGGATCTGGCTCCTCAGGCCGGTTTTCCGGCGATGATCACTCATCGGGGATTGACCGGCAATATCAGGTTAGAGGGAATAGATCCCAACTATCTTCTCTATGCCGGAGTGCAGGTGACCGCCGGTGAACCATTGACACCGGAATCTCCTCCCGATGATATTTTGCTTTCTCCCTCGGTGCTGCAGCTTTTCGGAATGGAGGACGAGGAAGAAGCCATCGGTGAACAGGTCAATTTTCGCGTTCTGGTGCCGAGTGCCGATAACCCCGACCAAACCCGGGAAGTTAATCTGGACGGTAGTTACAATATTGTGGGAATAACCGATGATGACACCGCTTTAGCGGCCATGATGCCGCTTAATGAAATTCGTCAGCATGTGCAGGTTGACACCTACGAGCGAGTTCAGGTGCGGGTGGTGGATGACGAGGCGTTGGATCCGGTCACTGAAGCAATGGTGGATGAGGGTTATGACGTTTTTGCCTTGTCGGAAACAGTCGAGCAGGCTCAGGCCATCTTTCAGATCGTACAGATCGTACTGGCCGCTTTCGGAGGGGTAGCGCTGACGGTATCAGCGATCGGAATGTTCAACACCATGACGGTGACTCTGCTGGAACGGACCAGTGAGATCGGAGTTATGCGTACTCTGGGAGCCAGCCCCAACGATATCAAGATCTTGTTCGTGGCCGAGGCAGTAATAGTGGGTTTTTTGGGCGGTATCTGCGGTATTTTGATGGGGGTGGTCATCGGTCTTGGTCTCAATACTGTCTTGAACTTCATAGCTACCCGGTTCGGCGGTGAGGCGGTTTCGTTGTTCGCTTTCCCGTTATGGTTTTTGCTTTTTATTGCTATTTTCTCGGCGGTGGTTGGTTTTATGACCGGCATATTCCCGGCCCGTCGGGCGGCCAATCTTAATCCCCTGGATGCTATTCGGGATTAATTGCTCAAGCCAAAAACCCCGGTATCCGGTTTACCGCAGTCCGGCGTAAGGGTGGTTTTCGCCGGTTCTGCTGTTTCCTTGATCCGGTCTTTAGGCGATAACAGTAATTGTGGATAACTGGGCTTTAATAGCGGCCGGAAATGAAATATAATGGCAGGTAGCGAAACAGGCCGGACGGGCATATGTAAAATTATCAAACCGGCTTAATTATTAGCAGTAATTATTACTAAGTGTATGTCAATGAATTCACTAAAACAGTTTTCTGCCGCAAGTGCCGGCAAGATCACTTTGTTTACTTTGGCGATGGGAGTGTTCTTGTTCTCGGCTTATTTCTTTATGGAGGCCCAGTATCGCAGTGCCGAGGCCGATGATGAGGATGTTGCCACGACGGCGGTGCAAGTGCTTAACTCTCCGCCGGTTTGGATTACCGGGCCTTCCGAGGATCCGGCTTCCACGCCGTCGGAGCCCACCAATGAAGGTAATGAGATTAGCTGGACAGCTGAAGCTCAAGACCCTAACCATCACGACGGCGAGACCAACGACTACTGGCTGTTGATCTGTAAAGAAGAGGCCGATTTTGAAGAGGATCACGATGATATGATCTATGATGGTGAAAATGACCCCCAGTGTCCGGGTGAAGATAATCAATGGGCTATTTCCGGGCTGACTGATGATGGGGCCGAGGCGACGGCGACTTACGAGACCCAGGACGAACGACAAGAAGAGGAGGTTAACGAGTGGCACGCCTACCTGTGTGACAACGACCCGGAGCACCCGCGTTGTAACTTTGAAGATGTCAGGCAGGAGCCCAAAGATGATGAAGGTGATCCGTTGGAGGATGATCACGGGGCTTCGCCGTTCTTTGTTAATTATCGGCCGGTCTTTGCCGAGTTCGAAGCTCCTGAGGGAACTGATCCCGGCGAGACCGCTACCTGGACCTCAACCGCCAGCAGTACCAACACCTTCACCGGTGAAGGAACCTATTATGAAGATGAAGATGAAGATATGACCATTGCTGCTACGGATCACCAGGTTCAGCTTCATGTCTGTCGGGCGCAGAAGTTTGATGAAGAAAGCTCCGAATGTGCCGCCGGTGATCTGGAGGATCTGCCGCACATCGGTGGCTCGGAAGACCTGGATGCCTGGTATTACGCATCTTCTACCTTAGAGACGGCAGATCCTAGTGTTAGTTATACTCTACCGATCCCTAAACCTACCAATGACAGCGGTTATGAGGCGCGCGGGTATCTAATAGATAACTTCGGTTTCACCGCTATGGATGAGCGTCTTTTTAACTGGGATGAGGCTCAGCGCCAGGCTGATGACCGTCCCCTGCCGGTAAATAACGTAGCGCCGGAAGTAGAGACCGACAGTGTCAATATTTTGGACCAAGAAGGTGGATCGGGAGATCTGATTCTTGCGGTGGCCCAAGGAGAGACCGAGGATTTCGGATTGGAGGTTACGACCGTTGACGACAACAGCTGTATGACTCTGGACGATGAAGACGAAATGACCGCGATCGAGGTCAATATGTACCGCTCCGGCGAGGATGTGGACTGCCAAGATGGTAGCGATTATGACGGGACCAACTGCTACCCCTATGACGTAGATGAAGACACATACAACTGGCAGATGGAGTGTCAACCGGCCGGGTCTGGCACCGAAGAGGGATGGGAGTGTGGTGACTATCAGAGCCGCACAATGGAATGGGAGTGCAGCTTTCCGCTGTGGTATGCCGCCGATCCCACCGATACCGGATCGCCTTGGGACGACGAAGAATGGCGAGCGGCGGTAAACGTTATTGACATTGAAGATGCCAAAAGTGGTTTTACCGAAGGCGACGAGGGCAGGGATCTGATAAGCTTCCTGGCCTTTGATCTGGGTGAAGATACTATCGCTTATAACGATCTGGAGCCTGGTATGGAGCAGGACCTCGAGGTGGCCACCCCGATCCGAGCGACCGGCAATACCGGAGTTGATCAGGACCTGATCGGTACCCCGATGTGTCCCGAATTTGAACTTGGAGAAGATGATTTCGGTTGTGATAGTTATAGTTATGAAGACGAGGATGATATGCCATACGAGGACGGTACTATTCCTTCGGTTTGGCAGCAGTTTGCCGTCGGTACCGAGACATCTTACGATGAAGGTATTAAGCTGCCGGATGAGGCAGATGATGAAACCTGGCAGGAGGCACAATTCTTGGATCTTAATGTCCCCAAGACCACTGTCATAGAGGCGCCCAGCTCAGAAAGTATTGGCTGGGGTATCAAGATACCCGAAGGCATAGTCGATACCGGTGCTTATACGGGGCAGAACACCTTTACCGGACAGGTTAGTGAGGCCGAGAACTGGTAGTAAGGTTGGTTAATGGAAATATATTATCGGCCGTAATAGTTGCAAAAAACGGCCCGATATGCTGAAATATAACAGTACCGGTCTCTGCTGGTACTGTTATATTTTAACCACAAATAATTATGAAATGGCAATACTATACTTTAGCGGGATTGATCTTGATCCTAATGGCGGCGGTCGGTGTTGAAAGCGTCTCGGCCGGTCTGGGTCTGTCGCCACCTTATATTAGAAGTGATCAGCTGACCCGTGAGTCGGTATTTGAGCAACGTATTATGCTGACCCGCAGTTCGCCGGATCAGGAAATGGAGGCCGAGATCGAGGTCAATCTGCCGCGGGCCGAGGACTGGATAACTATCCGAGCTCGAAAATGGGAGATCGAAGAAGACCGGGAAGAGGACTGGGCCGAGTTTGAATCCGGTGACCGTATCAAGCTGCCGGCCGACCGGCAGTTGGTGCCGGTGGTATTTCGGGTAGAGGTTCCGAGCGATGCCGAGTATGACAATTACGAAGGGAATGTCCGATTTCAAGTTAATGAAGTCGGTGGTGATGATATTGAAGAGGGGTCGGTTAGTATCAGATTGGGCGCTCAGGCCAACGTGGGACTGGAAGTGACCGACAAAGTGATAGAAGAGTTCGAGATTCGGGCGGTTTCCATCCCGGAGTTTAATGAAGCGCGGCAGGTTTGGTGGCTGGAATACCCCGGTAAAATGAATATCGAAATGTCGCTTTTCAACACCGGTAATGTACCGATAGCTCCGACCCGGGTGATAGCGGATATTTATGATGTCCGAGGCGAGGAATTCCTGGAGCGAGCCGAACATACCAACCGGATCGACCGTATTGAACCTTTTGACCACGGCGATGTAACAGCCGAACTGCCGGTAACCTTGCCGGCTGATAATTATCGGGTTCACTATCGTATTTACAATGGTGATGAAGTAGTGCGAAGCGGAGAGCATAGTATTCGGATCCGCCGTGAAGGTACCATCGCCGGTGACACCGGCTACGGATTCCTGGGGCTATCCCGTTGGCATCAGTTCACTATCGTGGGTCCCATTGTAATAGCTCTGACTTTGATCTTGTTCGCGATATTTAATTTCTCAGCAACCAGCCGGCAACTGGTCGGCCGCACAGCCCGCAAACTGTTGCTGTTGGTTAGCGGTTTAGTTCGTCTGATAACGAGCAAGCCGCGTCAGGCCTGGGTGCGAATTAGAAAAAGATAACTGCTAAGGCCGACAGTTTTTTGGCTAATGCCGATCACCGTCGGTAGTGTTGAGGATGTTATGAGATCTTCTTTGGTAATATTAACGGCACTTTTGTTGATCGGTTTATTGCCGGCGGCATTGCTTAATAGCGATGAAAGCTCGACCGCCACCACTCAGGTTTTTATCGGGGCTTGTGGTGACGGAATAGTCCATCCCGGCCAGGAATGTGACCGCGGTGAGTATAATATGGATGAGTACTCGCTTACTATTGAAGGAAGGAACTGTGGTACTGATTGCCGTTGGTATGCCTACTGCGGAGACGGTATTGTCCAGCCGGAGTATGGTGAGGAGTGTGATGACGGGACCAATGAAGACGACGGTTTTTGTTCGGCCGATTGTCGATTGTTGGATGAGGAAGAAGAGGAAGAAAACGGAGAAGGGGAAGAGGAGGATGAAGAAGACGAGGGGGATGAGGAAGGGGAAGATCCGGATGAGGAGCCGGGAGCCCCGCCTTCGCCGGGCGGTCCCGGCGGCGGGGGCGGCGGCCACGACCCCGGCGATGACGACGGTATCGGTCCCACCGTGGTTAGCGCCGAGGGGTTGGCTTACCCCAACTCGGAGGTTGTTATTTTAAAAGACGGTGACCGAATAGGGTCGGTGACAGCCGAAAGTAACGGTTTTTTTACTTTCACCACTGATGAGGTTACATCCGGTGCCACCACTTTCGGATTCCGGGCGACCGATGAACGAGGAGTAGAATCTATGAACTACACCACTACCTTTGAGGTGTCGGAGGGAGCCACTACTCAAGTGGCTGATGTCTATATCCCGCCTACTATTACTATAGAGGAGCGCGAGCTTGATCCCGGTGATGTTCTGCAGCTGTCCGGCCAAACCGTTCCCGGAGCAGAGTTGGAAATTCGTATCCATTCCGAAACTTACCAACGGGAAGAAACGGTAGCCGATGATGACGGTTTTTGGGAACTGGAAGTTGATACATCCTCTCTGTCCCGCGGTCAACATAGTGTAAAAGCGCGGTTTCAGGTAGAGGTGGACGAACGCGAGAAATCCAGCTCTTTCAGTGATGCTCACACTTTTGCATTAGGTGAGGAGGTGAGAGATGATCTGACCGCCGATCTAAACGGGGACGGCCGGGTTCATTTGGCCGATTTCTCTATACTGCTTTTTCATTGGGGTACTGACAGCACGGTAGCTGATATTAATAACGACGGTCAGGTCGGTTTAGCCGATTTTTCCATAATGATGCATCAATGGACCGGATAATGTTCACGTTCAGGATATTGTAAAAATAGCTTATTATGGGTAAATACCGATTTTTTTTGCCGGAGAAGTTAAAACGGGAGGGACCGCTATGCCTTACTGAACCTGAGTTGGTCCATCGACTGTACCGGGTGCTGAGGTTGCAGGCCGGTAACGAGGTGACGCTTTGTGATAATTCCGGCAGTGAGGCCCGAGCGGAGATCAAGGAACTGGGTCCCGACCGGGCGGTGTTTGATATCAGCTCTATTGAGGCCGGATTTATCCCGTTGCGGTCTGTTAGTTTGGCGGTTGGTATCATTAAGCGCGATAAATTTGAATGGTTGGTGGAGAAAGGTACTGAATTGGGGGTAAGCAGATTTGTTCCGCTGCTTACCGATCGGGCCGAGAAAAAAGGTCTGCGTTTGGAACGATTGAATAAGATAGCTCGGGAAGCTGCCGAGCAGTGCGGGCGCTCGGACCTGCCGCAGATCGAAGATCCTTGTCAAATGCAAGAGGTGCTGGAAAATGATATTTCATCCGGAAGTTGTATGGTGTTGGATCCTTCAGTCGGTATTTCTTTCAGTTCCCGATCGCTGTCTGCCGGTCAAACGGTTACCTGCTTGCTGGGACCCGAGGGCGGCTGGAGCAGCCGGGAACGGGAGATCTTTCGCTCGCGGCAGGTGGAGTCCGTTGCCTGGTCGGGGTTGACCCTAAAAACCGAGACCGCAGCGGTGATCGCGGCCGGTTTTCTGTTGCTTGATAAGCAAGATCCGAGGTAGTGTTCGGTGTTCGGTTGGTTTTTGTAAAACTATGCGGTATAATTTATTTGATATATGAAGCGAAGTTGTAACTATTACCGGTTGATCATCGTTGCGGTATTGCTGGCTCTGGTCTCGGCCGGTCCGGTTCGGGCGGCTGAGCTGTATCTTGATCCGGATAGCGGCAGTTTGGACCGCGAGCGGGGTGTTTTTTCGGTTGATATGCGGCTTAACAATGGTGATGAATGTGTCAATGCTGTGGAAGCTCACCTTAATTATCCGACTGAATATCTGGAAGCTACATTAGTTAGTCGCGGCAGATCAATATTATCCTTCTGGCCCGAAGAGCCGCGGATCGATCGGGATGAGGGAGTGGTATCTTTTGTCGGCGGTATCCCGGGCGGTTATTGTGGGCGAATTCCCGGAGATCCCGGATTGACCAACGTGTTGGTAACTATTGCTTTTCAGCCGGCACAACGGGTGGTGGATACCGACGAGATAGTTTTACAGTTTGATGACGAGCGTTCTGAAGTATTGCTGGATGACGGACGCGGTACTTCCGCCGGGGCGGAATTTCGCGACGGGGTATATGAGGTAACCGAAGACGGTACTTTGGATATAGCCGGATGGCTAACTGACCTTGAGGAAGATGCTCTGCCGCCGGAGCCGTTCGAGATCCATATTATGAGCGATGAGTCGGTTTATGACGGTCAGTATTATATTGTTTTCTCAACCACTGATAAAGGTACCGGATTGAGTCATTTTGAGGTCAAGGAAGAGGATCGTGATCGCCCCGGTTATATTTATGATACCGACCGAGAAGCCGGTTTTCGGGAGGCCGAAAGTCCTTATCGGTTAAGGGACCAGACCCTCAACAGTATCATCTCGGTTCGGGCGGTGGATAAGGCCGGCAATGAGCGGCTGGCTCGGATGATACCGGACGAGGAGCTCCGTCGCCGGGTTCGAGAAGAACGTGACGAATTATCCTGGTGGGAGGATAAGGTGGCCATGGTGTCATTACCGGTCGGGGTAGTGGTATCGGCGGCGGTTCTTTTACTGGTTCTGATCATAAGCTGGTTATATCTGCGCCGCAAAAATAAACATCACCATCGGGCTAATTTTTGATAATTTGTATTTATGAGCTTATTTCGACCGATCATAACTGGCCTAATTCCCGGATCTAAAGCGGCCCTGCTGCTTCTTTTGGGGTTGGTTGCTGTACCGGTTTCGGCGGCCGAGCTTTATTTGGCGCCGACCAGCGGGGTTCATCAGGCCGGGCGAGAGTTCGAGGTGGAGGTTCGGCTGGATCCCGGTTCTTATCAGGTCAACGCCGCCGAAGGTCGGCTCGATCTCGGCGGATCCGGTTTGCGGGTTGTTAATGTTGATGAACAAGCGTCGGTTTTTTCCAGTTGGCAAGAAAGACCGCAGCTTAAAGACGATGATCTGGTGGTTTTCACCGGCGGAACCACGGCAAGTTTCTCCGAAGACAGTTTGCTGTTTACTTTGCGATTAAAGTCCGAACAACGGGGCGTCAACCGGATCCGTTTTAAAAGCGGAGCGGTGATGGCCCCTGATGATATTGGCAGTGACAATGTGGTCTCGGCTTTATCGGGCGGTGCTTATACTATCGAGGTGCCGCCGGAAGAACGGGAGGCGGAGCCGGAGTATATAGCTCCGGACGGTGCGCCACAGCCGCCGGAGATAACCTCTTCCACTCATCCGTCGGATGAGGGTTGGAGTTACCGGGTGGACGGAGTTTTAAACTGGGAACTGCCCGATGAGGTAACAGAAGTACGGGGAGAACTGGATCGCGACGCGGGAGTTATTCCGGAACAGGATCTGGGAACCCGAGAGAGCAAGGAGTTTAGTGAGCTGGAAGACGGAGAGTGGTTCTTTAATTTGCAGTTTCGCAATCAAGCCGGGTGGAGTGAAGTCGCCACTTTTCCGTTACGGATAGATACCCGAGAACCGGAGAGGTTTGTGGTAACACAAAAGAGCCGGGACGATCTCACTGATCCGCGGATCAAGCTAGAATGGGAGGCGGTTGATCCGGTTTCCGGCATTGATCATTTTCTGCTGAGTTCTTCTGAAATGGAAAGTAAAATCCTGGACGCGGAAAAAAGACAAATACTTACTGATCCGCTTCCTCCGGGTGAACATGATATCAATCTGCGGGTCTTTGATCGGGCCGGTAACAGCCGGACCGAAGTGGTCACGGCGGTAGTGGAGCCGCTTAAGTCTCCCGTTTTTACCGAGTATCCCGGAGTTCTGGAGGTCGGTTCGGTGCTTGCTCTGCGCGGAGAAGCTCCCTCCGGCGCTAAAGCCGAGGTGGCTCTCAAGCCCCGCGGCGGCGAACAAGAGGTCTTTACCACTCAGGTTGACGAGAACGGTGAATTTGTTTTTGTGGCACCGTATCAGCTGCCGGAAGATATTTATACTGTCCGGGCGCGAACTATAGACCAGCGGGGGGCGCTGAGTGATTGGGGTGAATCTCAAACGGTGGCGGTACGACCGCCCGGTATAGTCAGGTTCGGTAATTGGGCGGTTGATGCTTTGTCGGTAATAATTTCGCTGGGCGCTTTGTTGGCTCTGTCGTTATGGGGTATTTATTATGTCAGACATCGTTTGATCCTGCTGCGGCAACGGCTGGATAAGGAGGTTGGTGAAGCGGAACAGGCGGTACATGATGCTTTTGAGTTGTTGCGGCAAGATTTTGACCAGATGAAAAAACTTCTGGACCGGGCAGCTCAAAAGAGGGATCTGACCAACACCGAGAAACAGATCCGAGATACTTTGGGGCGTAATCTGGAAGCTATGGAGGAAGAGGTTGAAAAGGAGGTTAAGGATATAGAAGAGGAACTGGAGGACTAATTCCGGACTGAATTGATCTCGCAGCTCTTGTGTTATAACAAAGCAAGGTATATATTATCAATATCATCTATTTGGTTGATTCCGTTTATCTTTAATAAGCGCCGGATGCTACGCAAACCGGTGCTTTAAAACTTATGATCTTTATATCAAGAGAGTGAAAACCGGTCTGGCGTATGACCGGTTGCTTACCGACAGGTTCTATTTACCGGTTTTGCAAACTGTTTAGCGTAAGTTGTCAATATCGATACCATTTAAACGATTTTTAATTTTATGAGCAATAGATCTCAAGTTACAGAAAAAAAGGTTTGGGTCGGGCTTTCCGGAGGGGTAGACTCTTCGGTCTCGGCCGCTCTGCTTAAAGATGCCGGTTATCAGGTAACCGGAGCTTTTATTGATATCTGGCATCCGGAGTTTACCGAATGTCCGTCGGTCGAGGATCGTCGTGATGCTATGAAGACCGCCGCCGAACTGGGAATTGATTTCGTGGAAGTTGACTGCCGCCGGGAGTATAAGCAGCGGGTGGTTGATCATATGGTCGAGGCTTATCGTTGCGGTTTTACTCCCAATCCCGATGTGATGTGCAACAGCTTTGTTAAATTCGGCGTTTTTTTTCACCAGGCGCGGCAACAAGGGGCGGATCTGGTGGCAACCGGTCATTATGCCCAAATTGAAAATGCTGCCGGCGATCATTTATTAAAAGAGGGGGTGGATCCGGAAAAGGACCAGTCCTACTTTTTGTGGCGGGTTGCCAAACAAACGCTGTCGTCACTTTTGTTTCCGGTGGGGGGTTACCATAAAAAACAAGTGCGAGAGTTGGCTGTTAAATACGGTCTGTCGGCAGCAGATCGTCCCGATAGTCAGGGGGTGTGTTTTCTGGGACCTGTTGCTATGAAAGATTTCTTAAAAAAATATTTGCCGGAACAACAGGGAGATGTCCGTGATATATCAGGGGAAGTTATTGGTCATCATCAGGGGGTATGGTTCTACACTCTCGGTCAGCGCCACGGATTTGTTATAGACAGGAAAACCCCTCAAACACCACCGATGTATGTGGTTGCCAAGAATATCTCATCCAATATTTTGGTGGTTTCTCCCGATATCAATGACGCCGTGGCCCGGCAGGCCGTACTCGGTGATACCAATTGGTTGAGCGAGCCCCGGGAAGGTGTTGCCTACACCGCCCGGGTTCGTTACCGGGGCAAGAAGTTCCCTTGTGTATTAAAGCCGGACGGAGTCAATGTGGTAGCGGAATTCACCGCTGAGTGTCCGCTTTTGGTAGCGGGGCAATCTTTGGTATTATATAATGATGACATCTGTCTGGGCGGCGGGGTGATAGACAGTGTTAAGTGATCGGTTTAAATATGCCGAATATCTCAGAGCGCAAATATTTTTTTAGTTAATTCTATATTTAAAATGAGTGACGAAATAGACCCTATTATAGTTATCAAGGGTAATAAAGAAAAAGAGGAATTCAAGCCGGAAAAACTGGAGGATTCTCTGCGTCGTTCTGGAGCTTCAGAGGAGGATATCGACGAAGTGGTGGAACATATCAGATCAAAACTTTACCAACACATCACCACTTTCGAGATATATTCAAGCGCTTTTGACAAATTAAAAGAACTAAAGAAAAACTCCGCCCGTCGTTATTCGCTTCGCGAAGCGGTACGGGAGCTGGGACCCACCGGTTACCCTTTCGAGGATCTGGTAGCTGAAATGCTGCGTACTCAGGGTTATACGGCGCGAACCCGGTTAATGCTTCGGGGTCGTTGTATTGAACACGAAATCGATGTTTATGCTTATAACAAAAAAACCAATGAATCTTTTGTGGTAGAGGCCAAATTTCATAATGAACACGGGATTCATTCCGATCTTCAGACCGCTTTGTCCACCAAGGCGCGGTTTGATGATATTGCCGGCGGTGACAATCGCGATTTTGACGGTCCTCTACCGCAGGGGGTGTGGCTTATTACCAATACCAAATTCACCGATAGTGCTTTACAGTATGGTAAATGTGCCGGTATACAGATGGTCGGCTGGAATTATCCCTCGGGGTACGCGCTGCAGCATTTGATAGAGGCCGGAGGACTTCATCCCGTTACCGCGCTAAGCAGTTTAACCAAAGAACAGACCCAAAAGCTACTGAAAAACAATATTGTTTTATGTCGCCACTTGCTCAAGCGGCAGCATGATCTTGGCGGACTGGGGTTTTCTTCAGAGCTAATTTCCCGATTGGTAAATGAGGCGCAGGAAGTGTGTGCCGACCAAAAGGAAAAAAACGAATAACTTATTTCCACCGGTATCAGTTGTGGATGTTTGAATAGTTTAAAACCCTACCGCCGAAGGGAGTTCCGGCTCTGTATTTTTTCGTAAAAAAAGTGTATAGTATATTTAAGTTTATGTTAAAGGAACAAGTAAAATATATTACGGGCGGAGTATTGGTGGGCGTGATGATAGCGGCGGTTTTGCTTTTTGGGTGGGAGGCGGACACTGAAGAATCGGAGCAGTTAAGCGAAGAACAAAGGCGGGAGGCCGAGGAGATATTGAGTCAATTGGAAGACGGGGAGGACGACAGGAATGAAGAGTTGATCGATGAAGACGAGCATCGTCCGGAGGATGAAGATAGTGAATTTGAAGTAATAAGGGACGGTTTTGTAGTGGAAGATCAGCCCGCCGGTTCTTCGGTAACAGTTAAAGAGCTGGATCTTACTGATCAGCGTTGGTTGGTGGTGCGTGAGGATCGGCAAGGGGAGCTGGGGAATATTTTGGGAGCGCGATTGTTTCGATCTGATCAGAGATCCGGAGAAGTGGAACTGCAGCGCGGCACTGAACCGGACCGTCGTTACTATGTTATTCTTTATCAGGTAGCTGAACGTGAGGCTCAGGAAGGGCGTACTTTTGACCGTAATTATGATAGTCCGTTGGTAAAGTCGGACGGTGAATTAATGGCCGATGAGTTCCGTACTTTACCGCAGACTGATGATGAACAACAGGATGATGACGCAGAACAGACAGGGTTAGAACAGGAAGAATCAGAGGCAGAACAAGAGGAAAGTGTCACTAATGACGATCTTGAAGACCGAGGATCAGAAGATCAAGAGAATAATGACGGAAACGACGAAAATGAGGGGTTGGAACAAGAGCGGGATCATGAGTAGTTTTAGGGCCAGCAATAACCGCTACCAGTAAGCGGTCAGTTAGTGTTTATGAGTATTATATCCAACAGATCCGGTAAGGCCGAAACAGCTTTTGCGGAGGTGGTAAAAAATATTCCGTCCGGCCAAGTATTAAGTTATCGCCAGGTGGCCGAGCGGGCCGGGTATCCTAAGGCCGCCCGGGCGGTAGGTAATTTTCTATCCAAAAATCACGACCCAAAGATCCCTTGTCATCGGGTGATCTGTTCCGACGGACGGCTGGGCTCTTATAACCGGGGAGCAGAAGCAAAATATCGGCTACTGTATCGCGAGGGAGCACTAACCGGATCAAGTAAAGCCATTAAGCAGAGCGTCTATGAAGGAAGATAACGAGCAATTAATAACTCATTTGCGTGATGATGTAGGGGTGCTGGAGGATGAGAGAGTGGTGGACGCCTTTCGGCGGGCCGATCGCGGTTATTTCGTATTACCTGATCATTTGCCGGAGGCTTATGAGGATTATCCGCTACCGATCGGATACGACCAAACCATCTCGCAGCCCACAGTGGTTGCTTTTATGTTGGAGAAATTACAGCCGGAGCCGGGACATGAGGTGCTGGATGTAGGTTCCGGTTCCGGGTGGACCACTGCGCTGCTGGCCTTTTTGGTGGGCGGTGAAGGCCGGGTGGTCGGAGTGGAGCGAGTTCCGGAGCTGGTTGATCTGGGCCGACGCAACTTAATGCGGTTTGATCTGCCGCAGTCCAATATTATTAATTGGCGTGATTTAAGCGGGGAATTTGATCGTATATTAGTAAATGCCGCCCTGGATTGCGAGCGCCAGGGAGAGAAGATATTTGGGCCCCATCTGCGTGAAGGTGGTGTAATGGTGGCTTCAGTGGAAAACAGAGTAGTGGTGTTCGTCAAAAACGACAACTCTTTGAGTGTTACAGCTACTTTTTCCGGATTCCGTTTCGTACCTTTCATTGAATAAAACGGGTAAATTTAGTGTCAACCTTCCGAAGGTGGACACTAAAATGTTTTGGATATAAGGCGGTATATTAGCAACCGGATCTCACTTCAGTAATTTGTGGAAGTTAAACGTCCACAAACCCTCTTCGTTTTTTAAAGACTTGTGGAAGT
>CAYLYL010000009.1:0-17153 GCA_964388095.1 uncultured Candidatus Saccharibacteria bacterium
AACCAAGGATAACCAAAAGAGGCGCCGCCAGCATTCCGGGAGTACCGAAACCGGCTGCACCTTCAATAAAACTTACCAGAAACCACCCGATAATGATTGCCTGGATACGAATATCAGGAGTTAAACGAGTTATGGTTTGACGAACTGAGTCAAAAACTCCGGAGCTGTTCAAAATATTCAACATAAACAGAGCTCCAAAAACTATTATCAATATCTCCACTGTAATAACCGCTCCTTCCAAAAGAGCTGCTCCGATCCGATCCGGTTCCATCTGCCAAATAAAACCGGCCGGTAGAATCGCCACCGCCAAAGTAATCGGACCGGCGACCGCCGCCGACATCTTCCTGATCACCATTAAATAAAAGAATAAGGCAAAGGGTAATAATGCAATAATGGAATACATAAATACTATTATAACGGCTTCAATTTAATTTTACAGCCCGAGTTCGATCGCTTAAAATATCTACCCTCTTATTTAAGATCGATTTCCAAAGCAAACTGTATCTACTATAACCCTGAAACAACTACGAATACTGAAATTACATATACCGCGCAATAGTAAAATATGGAATTTATGTCTCGCTCGGTATAGATAGAAAAGATCTTTGATCTGCAATTAATTAACTCCGGCCACCTTTTCCAAGAAAAAGCCGATATAATAAGCTGCTGTAGCAGCAATTCCGCCCAACAACAAGGTTTCGAATACTCCACGGGTAATTGACATACCGGTAAACCAGCTTTTCAAAGCCCCTATGATACTCAATGCCAGTGCAGTAGAGATCGTTGAAACCACAAAAAGATACCTTTGTTCTACGATATTAAAGAACAAAGTGGAAATATAAGCCCAAAGCGGCAGAGATCCCACAACCACAAAAGACGCAAAGGTAACCAGGCCGGTAACTGCCGGCTTTTTGGTCAATGAATATGATACCGGGATCTCATGACCATTCCGGCGGTCATTTTGTGCCAGATCATGTTCTGTTCGTTTTGACATCAAACTACTCACCGCCATGGACAACCCGTCAGCCACCAGACTGCCGACTCCCAATATAATAACCACCTCTATACCCAAACCGGCCCCGGCTGCCGCGGCGGCAACCGTAAAAGAGGTAATGGTACCGTCAATGCTGCCGTAAACGAATTCCGAAATATATATCTTGGCACCATTATTAGGATAGTGAACCCGGCTGCTATCAATTCGTTTAAGCAAAGAAGTGAACATGGAAATTGTTTAAATACCTTCTTGTTTTAATTCTTCCACTAATTTTTTAACTTTGCGGGACAGTTTTTTGGGCATTTCTGTTTTCACTTTGATCAATAGATCGCCCCGTTTGGAATTTTCCCGATCTTTCGGCACTCCTTTACCACGCACCCGGAGCGTTTCTCCGCTTTTAGTTCCGGCCGGTATTTTTAGATCAATAACACCGCCTTCCGGGGTTGGTACTGTATAAGTGGCACCCAAAATAGCATCAGTAAGTTTAATATTGAGCTCGGTTATTAGATCCGTACCCTCCTTCTTAAACTGCTTGTCGGGAGTCACGTAAACTTTCACATAAAGATCTCCCGGGATACCGCCGGGTACCGCTTCCCCCATTTGTGATAATCTTATCATCTCGCCCTCTTCAATACCGGGAGGAATGGTTATCTTGACTTCTTCCTCTCTTTTATGAACTCCGGTACCCTTACAAGTACGGCATTTCTTTTCCGGTGTCTTGCCGGAACCAAAACATTGGTTACATACACTTTCGGTGGTAAATGTACCGAAAAAGGACCTCTTTGCTTCTCTGATACGTCCATGCCCGTTACAGGTTTCACAACTTCGCATTGAACTGCCGGACTCCGCTCCGTTTCCGCCGCAACTTTCACAATTCGATGCCTTGTTCAACAAAACCGAACGTTCGGTTCCGAACACCGCTTCATAAAAAGACAGTTCCATATCAATAGCGACGTCGCGACCCCGGCGAGCCCGTCGGCCGCCTTGTCCGCCAAAAAATTCACCGAAAATATCACCCAGATCAAAATCCTCAAAACCTTGTGCCTGTTGAAAACCGGAGAAATCAAACCCCCCAAACCCCTGTCCGCCCCCTCCGCCGCTTTGAAAGGTTTGGCCGTAGGCGTCATATTCAGAACGTTTTTTATCATCAGACAAAACACTATAAGCCTCGTTCACCTCTTTGAATTTAGCCTCATCGCCGGTTTTTTTATCCGGATGATATTTATGGGCCAACTTACGAAAGGCCTTTTTTATTTCATCTTTGCCGGCTTTGCGATCCACTCCCAAAATTTCGTAGTAATCTTTAGCCATAGGTTTTTAGAATTTACTAAATTATTAACCTTTAATCTAACACAGAAGCGACCGTGAGAGAAGTTTCTCCCCCGGCCGCTTCCCCCAAATATCAGAACACTCTACTGTTATTTCGTATCATTGGAGTCATTTCCGTCCTCGCTTCCTTCTCTTTCTTGAAAGTCAGCATCTTTTACCGATTCGTCACCGGCGGATCCCTGGTCGGAACCTTCGGATTCGGTACCGTCAACCGCCCCTCCGCCGGCACCGGCGGCCGTTTGATCAGAAGTTGAGATGTGCTCTCCGATCTTCTGCACCTCCTGCGACAGTTCTTCGGTTGCCTTCTTTAGCTCCTCTTCATTGTCGCTATCTTTCTTGCTTTTCAGGTCATCCGCTTTGCTCTGCAAACTGTTCTTCAATTCTTCCGGTATCGAAGTTCCGTGTTCCTGGAGAGACTTTTCGGTGCTGTAGATCAATTGCTCGGCAGTATTACGCAACTCGACCATTCTTTTCTTTTTCTCATCTTCCTGGCGGTGAGCTTCAGCATCTTGTTTCATTTTTTCTATTTCTTCATCCGACAATCCGGCACTGCCTTCTATCTTGATAGACTGCTCTTTACCGCTGGATTTGTCTTTAGCTGTAACACTTAGAATACCGTCTTTGTTGATATCAAAGGTAACCTCGATCTGAGGCACTCCCCGCGGAGCAGGCGGAATACCGTCCAGTATAAATCGACCCAGTGATTTATTGTCGCCGGCCATCGGCCTTTCTCCCTGTACCACATGGATCTCGACCTGAGTTTGATTGTCGGCCGCAGTCGAAAAGGTTTGCGAACGCGAAGCCGGAATTGCGGTGTTCTTTTCTATTATTTTAGTTGCCACACCACCCATGGTCTCGATGCCCAAAGACAACGGGATAACATCCAACAACAAAACATCTTTGACATCACCGGACATAACACCGCCCTGAATGGCGGCACCAATAGCTACCACTTCATCGGGATTTATCGATTTGTTGGCTTCCTTGCCAAAGTAACCCTTAACCCGCTCCTGGATCTTGGGCATTCGGGTCTGGCCACCAACCAGGATTATCTCGTCGATCTCATCTTTGGAGAAAGGGGAAGCCTCAATAGCGCGCTCGGTTATCTCCATTGACCTATCGATATACTCTTCAGCCAATTCCTCCAACTTGGCACGGGTAAGCTTGATCATAAGATGTTTAGGCCCCTCCGAATCGGAAGTGATGAATGGAATATTCACTTCCGATTCAGTAGTAGTTGAAAGTTCCAGCTTGGCTTTTTCCGCCCCCTCATCCAAACGTTGCAACGCCAACGGGTCTTTCTTTACATCGATCCCGGAATCCTTGCGAAATTCTTCAGCCAAATAATTAACTATTTTTTGATCAATATCACGTCCGCCCATGTGACTGTCTCCGTCGGTGGATTTTACCTCAATAGTAGACTCTTCCTCGTCGTCACCAACTTCCAACACCGAAACATCAAAAGTACCTCCGCCGAAATCGTAAACCACTATCTTTTCATTCTTTTTCTTATTAAAGCCGTAAGCCAATGCCGCCGCAGTAGGTTCGTTGATTATCCTCTTGACTTCCAATCCGGCGATCTTGCCGGCAGCCTGCGTAGCTTTGCGTTGATCGTCATTAAAGTACGCCGGTACCGTAATAACCGCCTCTTTTACTTCTTCACCCAGCTTAGACTCGGCATCCTGTTTCATTTTCTGGATTATCATTGCCGACACCTCCTCGGCCCGATGCCACTTTTCTCCCATTTTTACTTCCACCCCGCCTTTTTCCGACTCTCGTATCTCATAAGAGATCATATCTTGATCTCTCTGTACCGACTGATCACTAAAATCATGTCCAACAAAGCGTTTGATCCCGCTGACAGTATTTTGCGGATTGGTTACCGCCTGTCTTTTGGCCAGCTGGCCAACCAACCGATCTCCATTTTTGGAAATGGCAACTATGGAAGGTGTTGTACGCGTACCTTCGGCATTCTCTACTATAGAAGCCGTATGGTCGGCCTCCATTACAGCCATAGCCGAGTTAGTGGTTCCTAAGTCAATTCCTAATATCTTACTCATAATATATCTATTTTATTAACTAATAATCATTATGTATTACGGTGTTTGTATTATGTATTACACTCGAAAACACATTCAAGTTTTGCCCAAAACGTTTGACCGATCAAATTTGCAAAGCAAATCGTGATTTC
The DNA here is from genome assembly GCA_964388095.1 of uncultured Candidatus Saccharibacteria bacterium. Taxonomy (GTDB): domain Bacteria; phylum Patescibacteriota; class Minisyncoccia; order Phycocordibacterales; family CSBR16-193; genus CAYLYL01. The sequence goes on from CAYLYL010000009.1 coordinate 4,515, forward strand.
GGAAAAAACACAAATCAGTCCTTTTCAAAAAATAACGAAGAGTGGATCTATGATAGATAGATCGATCACACCGTTACTCCTCTTGTTGCTTTTCCAGCTTGCCGACCTTTACTTTGGCGGCTCGCAACAAACGATCGTTGACCTGGTATCCCTTCTGCACCACTTCTACCACTTTACCATCATGTTCTTCCTCTTCCACCGCTATTACTTCAACGGCCTCATGAAATTGCGGATCAAACTCCAGATCCTGCGGCATTATTTCGATCACTCCACAATTCTCCATCGCTTTCATCAATTGAGAATGGATATGCTCCACCCCAACCCTCCACTCTTTATCTACTTTGTGCCAACTTTCAGCATCAGAGAACGCCATATTAAAACTATCCAGTACCGGTAATATCTCGTTCAGCACTTCTTCTCGCGCTCGCCAGTAGAATTGACGTTTCTCTTCTTCGTCCTTTTGTCTGGCATTTACCAGATCAGCTTTAGCGCGCTGCCAGCCCTCCAGATACTCACGTTTTTCTTCACGACACTGCTTTAGCTGTTGTTTCAGTTTTTTGAGCTTGGATCGCAGTTGTTCGGACTCTTCACCGAACTCCTCACCCGATTCCCAAAGCTTGGAAGAAGTTTCCTCTTCGCTTTGATAAACCTCATCCCCTGACTCCTGATCCTGTTGATCCTGTTGTGATCGATCTTTTTTACTCATAAAATCTCCCTATGCATTAATATTAAACACTTTTTTTCTTTTAAGGTGTCAGATAACTACAAATATATCATATCAAATACCAACACAATACACCAAGCACAATTAACAAGCTACAAAGAAAGCACCTGACACACAAAACAGACCCCCCGGTGTTGGATGCGCTTAGTTCTAAGTGAGGGATGGCGGAAATCTGTTTGGCTAAATACTCTCGTGACCAACTCACCGTACCGTGCAATTCTTTACCTCTTGCTCCACTGCGGTGATTTTCTTGCCTTCTTGAGGCCGAATTTCTTTCGCTCTTTTTTACGAGGATCACGTTTAAGCAAATTCTTTTGCCTTAGAGCTTTTCTGAGTTCTTCATTATAATTAAGTAACGCCCGCGCTATTCCGTGTCGGATCGCTTCGGCTTGTGCGTTACGACCCCCGCCGTAAACTTTAACCGATATATGAAAATAGAGATCCTCGTCCGTTTCTCTTAAAGGATCCCGTACCACTTCCTGTAGTTTTCGTAACGGAAAATAACCGATCAGTGATCGTCCGTTAATATCATAACTTTGGGTTTGTTTTTCGGTTTCATAGAGTCTCACTCTGGCTGTTGCAGTTTTTCTTCTACCAACCGCTTCATAATATTTTGATTTAGAAATTTCTGTCATATTTTATTCATTAATAATTAGATTTTTCATCATTTTGGCTCGCAAACGATTACCGGGCAACATACCATAAACGGCGCGCTTCAGGATCTCGCCGCTGCCTTTTTTGTCTTTTACTTCTCGCATTGATTCACGTTTTTGCCCGCCGGGGTATCCGGAATATCTTATATATTCCTTATCCTGTTCCTTCTTACCTGTTATTCTCATCAAGGATACATTACTGACCTCCACTTTTAAGTTAGGTACGGTATTTCTTTGAAAATCAACTCGGTTTTTACCCCGCAGATGATCAGCCACCTCTCCGGCTAACCGGCCCGGCTCTTTACCTTGAGCGTCAATTTTTATAATTTCTTGATTCATAGTTTAAGTTATAAATTTAACCACTTGCAGTTTATTTGTCAATTTCCGTCTCCACAAACTCAATATATGCCATTTTAGCGGCGTCACCAAAACGACGCGGGGCTTTTATAATGCGTGTATACCCCCCCGGCCGTTCGGTATAACGCGGAGCCAGTTCTTTAATTACTTTGACCGCCGCATCTTCACCCAACTGAGCACTTAAGGCACGACGAGTCGCCAAACTGCTCTTACCGGCCTTGGTAACCATTTTTTCAACTATAGGTCGAAGTTCTTTGGCCTTGGCCTCGGTGGTTTTGATACGCTCTTTTTTGATCAACGATCGTGCTAACGAACTCATCATCATATTGCGCTGTTTGGCGGTTCTTCCGAATTTTCTGGTCTTGTTATGATGCTTCATAATACTTAAATTACATTATTTATTGCTCCTTAAGAGTTAATCCCAGCTGCTCTAAAATACCCTTGATCTCCTCCAAACCTTTTTCACCCATACCTTCCAACTCCAAAAGATCAGCTTCTTTTTTGGCTACTAAACCGCCAACAGTTCTAATATTACCGGCGGCCAACACGTTCTGAGTGCGGGTTGAGAAATCCAGGGTCTCGATCCGAGTTTTTAACACCTCCTGCGCCTCCTCGGATAATTCAGATCCGTCTTCCGACTCATCCGATTCTGATGATAACCCCTCTTCCGACTCCTCTTCAGCAACCTCCGATTGAGCGGTCAGTTGCGCTTCTTCCTCCTGCGATATGTTCAATATTGCCCTCATTTGTTCCAACATTATTTTTATGGAATTTTCCAATGAATCGCGCGGAGTTATGGTTCCATCAGTTTCAATGTTAACCCGTAATTTATTGAAATCGGTTCGTTCACCAACCCGCATACTTTCCACTTCGTAACTTACCCGGCGAATAGGAGTAAACACGGCATCCAATGCAATACTTCCCACCTCTTCTTTTTCATCTTTGAGCTGTTCTTTGGGTATGTAACCCAAACCTCGTTCAGCGGTTACTTCCATTTTTATCTCGGCTTTTGAGTCAGTCAATGTTGCTATGGGATGATCGGTATTTATTACCTCCACCTGTGAGTTAGATTCCCCCAACTCACCGGCCGTTAATACACCTTCGCCTTTCTTATGTACCGTCAAAATTTCACGCTCACCGGAATGAACTTTCATTCTTACTTGCTTTAAATTAAGCAATATGGTCACCACATCTTCTTTCACTCCTTCAATTACTGAAAATTCGTGACTTACTCCATCTATCTTGACCGAGGTCACCGCCACTCCCGGCAATGATGACAAAATTATCCTGCGTAGAGAGTTGCCTAAAGTATGGCCATAACCGGGATATAACCCGCTTATTTCATAAACACCGTGAAAATCGTCTTCTTTGACGGTGCTCAAATGCGATGGTTTAACTATACTATGCTCTGCCATAATTTTTTATTAAATTTAATATAACTTTCAAAGTTTATCCGGGTAAAAACACTAGCGGTTGATTTATCGGCTGTAAAACTCCAGAACGGTATGAAGATCAAACAGCAACTCAGCTTCCTTATAATTGGGGGTTCCTGTTAATTTAACTCCTTTGCCATCGGTTATTGGTTTTAACCACGACGGAGTACGTTGAGTTTTTATTCGTTCATCAAGCCCCTCAACCACCCCTTTCTTTAAACTTGCCGGTTTAAAAGCAACCTCATCCCCTTGCTTGAGACGGTGGGAAGGGATGTTCATTTTCCGCCCGTTAACATATATATGACCGTGGGACACCAACTGCCGAGCATGGGATCTGGAGATCGCCAAACCGCCCCTGATAACCACATTATCCAACCGTAACTCCATCGCTTCAAAAAGATGTTCGGACGGTTCCCGTTCCTGCTGAGACATAGCTATTTTGGCAGCACGCTGAAACTGCTTCTCCGAAACTAAATAAAAATAGCGCGCTCGCTGTTTCTCCCTGAGCTGAAGAGCGTAATCTGATTTCTGTCGCGGCCTTCCGCGACGAACTTGGCCTTTCTTGGACTCAGAAAGAGCGTATTTTTGCGTTTGTGTTTTTTCAAACACCGGCGCTTCTAACTTTCTGGCAATTTTGTATCTGGAACCGATTTTCATAGTTATAACAATTAATATACCTTTAAACTCGACGCGGTTTGGGTGCACGCGGACCGTTGTGCGGGACCGGTGTTTGATCTTTTATTCCGGAAATACTTATCCCCTTTCCCACAAAAGCTCTGATAGCCGATTCTCGTCCGGCTCCGACTCCTTTTACCACCACAGCCACTTCTTTGGCACCCATTTGATAGACCTGTTCACCTATCACCTCCCCGGCCTTGGCTGCCGCAAAAGGGGTTCCCTTTTTAGCCCCTTTAAAACCCAGTGACCCGCTTGAGGCGCTGGCAACTTTATTGCCTTTAGGGTCGGTAAAGGTAAGTAATGTGTTGTTAAATGTGGCACTTATATGAAGGACACCGCTGTCCAAGCGCCTTTTTACCGGCCGTCGTTGACCCTTGATCGCCCCCGGTGCGTCACCTCCTTTTTTTACTATCCTTTTTTTACCCATGCCAAATTTATATTAAGATAATATGTTACTAACAATAAAATTTTCTATTACTACTTCTTATCAACCTTTCTTCGACCGGTACCCATGGTCTGGCGAACATTACCTCTTCTGGTGCGAGAGTTGCTTTTGGTTCGCTGACCCCGTGACGGGAGCCGTCGTGAATGACGCATCCCGCGATAGGACTGAATATCACGCAGTCTTTTAATATTACCTGATCTCTCGCGTCGCAACTCCCCTTCAATGGTATAACTTTCCACCGCCTGTCTCACCTGAGCTTCTTCATCAGCTGTTAGATCACCCGGCTTTCGAGCGGGATCTATCTCGGCTTCATCCAATATTTTCCGAGCTCGATACGGCCCGATCCCTAATATTACGGTCAATGCGACATCCAGTCTTTTGTGCTCCGGTAATGTAATACCCGCTATTCTCATAATTCACTAAATTAAAATTTATTAAAATAACTTTTCGGTCTGTTCCATGCTTTAAACGACCGCAACTTTTTTCAGTGTGCCGGCCGTTAGAGTTAAGAATTGATCATCCTTGACGCTGCTTACATTTGGGATTTACCTTGCAAATAACATATACCCGACCCTTGCGACGGACAATTCGACAGTGCGGACATCTTTTTTTAACCGATGATTTTACCTGCATAACTTTTTCTCTATAACCTTCTAATTATCCGGCCTTTTCCGCCGTATGGATCAAGCTCCACCACTACGCGGTCACCAACCATTACCTTGATACGGAACTTTCTCATTTTGCCGGCCAGGTAGGTCAACATCTCATCACCTCCGTTGTCGGGCTCCACTCGGAACATCGTATTAGGCAATGCTTCTGTCACCAGTCCCTCTATTTGTTCGCTTTGATTCTTTACCATGTGGCTTAAAAAAGAAGCTTGAGTATATTAACAAAACACACCGACCAAAGTCAAGCTTTTTCAATAATTTATGACATTTACAGCTCGTCCACTCTTGTTATACGAATATTTTCCCGGTCAGGAAATGACAATCGCCAAATCGGCCACAGAGTATCCACTTCCGCTTTCACCACTCCGGGAAATTCTCGCTCCAGGATCGAATGGAAATCTCCCCTGCGAACATGAGCCAAAGATTCTTGCAGCTCCTCATTCTCTACCGACCAAGAAAACTTAACATCTCCCGTGATCTTTAATTCAACCTCTCCTACACCGGACGAAAAATCATCACTCAGCACCTCGATATTCAGATCATCCAGATTATCGACCCGCACCCCTGAGCTTTTTTCCTCGCTAAGCAACTCATCAGCCAACAATTGGGTTAATTCCTCACGTTCCAGCAGCAACGAAAAAGATCGCCCTATCATAACCACCACTGCAGCATCATCATCATCCTCAGCCGCCTTGATCTCGGTTTCGAACTCCCACATTCGCCCGCCTTGAGGATAAATGAAACGCCTCCTAACCTCGTCATCGAGCGAGTCGTCCTGAAGCTCCTCTTCCAGAACATCGCGCAACCGTTCTTCGGCCGCTTGCCGCTGTTCATCATCAACCACCGGTTGTCGCTCAATAACGCCGCCGGTTATCGACTCTTCCAGTTCGGCATAAATGTTAGCGAACATTTCCGGAAAATCAGTTTCCAAACCGGGCACTACAAATTTTACATCGCCTTCTATATTATATTCATCACCCGGTTCTTTGGCCACCACCGGTACCGTAACACTTCCCGGCTCCCCGTCACTCATTCCCGGCAAGGTTATCGCTTCCGGTATCTCATACTCCCTGCCCTCTTCATCGGCTACTCTGGTATTTAACCGCAGAGGTATTTCGGTGTCCGAATATTCATTATACAAAGTCACCTTTCCTTCAGCTTTCTGTTCTCTCGTCTCCATACCTGAAGCTTCCACCGTTTGCTCGGAACTTACAGTGGTCTCCAAATAATCATAATAAAGATCACCGGAGGTCTTTTCATCTATTGACACCGCGGTATACTCGCTTTCAATAGCTTCAGTCTGAGCATCAAAAACCACCTTTATATCGGCCACCGAAAAAAGATAAGAACCAAAATATATCACTAATATCACGACGATCCCCAAAATTATACCCCAATAACCTCCGCGATTTTTTGACCCGCGAGGCAATCTTGAACATACGAATTCCTCTTCCCGAGAGCCGGGATCCGACTCTTCTCCATCCTCTCCATCCTGTTCGTTACTTTCAACCGTTTCCTCCGGACCCGGATCATCGGAGCGATCATTGCTGTCACTCTTGTATTCTACACGTGATCTTCCCGGATAGAAACGATCCTCTTCGTCACCCCCTTCTCTATTATTATCTTCTCGGTCTTCATCGGTACTATTCTCTACATCGGTTGTCCTTTTTGTCTTATCCTCATCGTCAAAATCCCTATTAGCAGACCTTTTACCTCGAGGAGGAGTGACGTTCTGAATAGAACGCTTGTTTCTTTTATCCGGTGGAATTATATCTTGCATAGCTACTTTTTATACAACTAATTATAGTAATATTATAACTTAATATCGGATTTAGTGAAAGTTACACAAACCGAAACAACTTATATCGACCTTCAAAAATCAATTCAGTACAACAAAAAACAGACAGATCATTTAGAGTCATTCCTGGCCATTATTTAGCTGTCTTACCAATGATAACACTCCCATCACCAAAAAAAGGTCGAATTCACCGCTTGCCGGAGCACGATGAAGAAAACGTCGTAATACCTTCTCCTCTAACACCACCACTCGCGGTTGCTCGTCAATTTCCAAACCCTTACGCTTGAGCACCCGACTAACCGCCTCTTTGAACTCTCCCTTGAAGATATGAGGTACCGCCAAAAAAACCGAAGAAAGGTCATCTTTGGTTAACAGCACTTTGTCCATCATTGCGCTTAATTCCTCCTCCCAGCTTTCCAATCCGGAGCAACTTACCTGTCGCAGTTTGCTTTCAAATTCGGGATCTAACACCCCGTCGGCACCGGCCGAAATATAAGAACGAGCACATAAGTACGGCACCTGTAATTGTTCGGACACTGAACGGGTCATAACTTCGGTTCCGGCAGAAACGCTCTCGGCATTGACTATTTTTTTATTATTCACTCCGAACAAATCAGTTGTATTGCCGGTAACTTCCAGATATAGATAATTTTCCAGATCGGGAAACAAGGCTTCCAACACCGTCTGAGCCGCCCGGGGATAAGTCTGCCAAACTCGTTCTGAACAACCGGTTATTTTAGGCACTTCAGCAGTGATAAAATCATATAACTCTCCGGCTATAGAACTTAGCAGTACATTTATTTCGATCTCTTTTGCTTTTTGGCCGACAACAGAGGAAGTTAGATAGCCATTGAGCCGGGAATTCAGGATCTGTTGACCGACTAATTTATCAGGTTTAACCCGATCCTCCTCTACCCCTTTCGATTTGGAAGATCGGACACGGAGAAATTTTTCCGCTTCTTGATCCAAAAGGGTTCGAACTGTTGATTCGGTTACCTCCACCGGTTCTTGATCATTTTTCTGTAACACGGTAACTCTATTACGATTCCATGGCGAGGAAACGGTACAAACCACTGCATCGAAAGGAGAAGATGAAACCGCCGCCTGCCAACCACCCTGCCTTCGCTTGCCGACATCGGTTAATTCCTGCAACACTTGCCTGATCAAAGGAAAAAGGTCTTTAACATTAGGTTCAAAAGATCCTTGGGTAGAAAAATATGTTAAACGACGACGTATAGCGTAAACCATTTGGGGCCGCTCTTCGGCTTGCAACAAAACCACCGCGCCGCCAATGCCGGCACTACCGACATCTAAAAAAGCACAGGTTTTTTGTTGGCGCGAGTTAATAGTAAACATAAATGAATCAACTATAAATCATTGTAACACAGCTTTGATACGCCTAACACCCGAAGAAACCGCCTCTTCTTTCCGGATCCGAAATACACCTAACTCCCTGGTTCGCTCGGCATGAGGACCTCCGCAAACCTCGCGACTGACAACCTGTCCGGGAGTGTCGCCTATGGAGTAAACACTTACCAAGTCGTTTTCTCCGCCCTCATATATTCCTATGGCGTCATTTTCGTAGGCCTCTTTTAAGGTCATTTCCTCGCGTAATACCGGCAGATCCTCCTCGATCCAATCATTAACCAATTTTTCTACTTCCTCTTTTTGTTCTTGGGTAAGTTTTTCTTTAAATGAAAAATCAAACCGTAAACGCTCCGGGTTGATATTACTGCCGCGTTGTCTCACTTCCGATCCCAACACTCGGCGCAGAGCCGCGTGTAAAAGATGGGTAGCGGTATGATAAAGCACTTCCTGCCTACTGTGACCCCCCAGTCCGCCTTTGAATTTACCGGCTGTTGCGGTTTGAGATCGTAAACGGTGATCTTCCATTTTTGCTTCAAATCTCTCGCGCAGACCGGCGGTATCTAAACGATCTAAGCCGGCCGAAGCTCTTTGATTATTTAACTCTTCAATACTTAACTCCCAAGGAAAACCGTAACTCTGATAAAGATCAAAAAGTAGATCACCGTCGGGATAAAAATTGGCTATCCCGCCATTTTTATCGATCAGACGTTCCAAGGCACGCAAACCGGTTTCCAGTGTTCGTGCGAACTTGCCGACCTCCTCATTCAAAATATCCACCACCGTTTGTTGCCGTTGAACAAGATCGGGGTAAACGGAACCATATATTTCACCGACCTTAGTAACAAGGTCGTTCACATCCTCGGTATTTAATTTACGATCATCGGTTTTCAATATCGCCCTTCGTAAAAGACGCCGCAGGACATATCCCTGATCGCTGTTAGAGGGGTGTACTCCTTCGGCGGTCAAAAAGACGGCTGCCCGGAAATGATCGGTCACAATATTGGCCGATGCTTGCCGGGAAGCTATCTTTAACGCCCGATCCTTGAGCGGTTTTAACAGATCAGTGGAGTATATATCCGAAACCCCCTGCAGCACCACCAACAAACGCTCCAGTCCGGCACCGGTATCAACATGGCGATGCTTTAAACGCCCTATTACCCGGCCGTCCTTCTTTTCATATTCCATAAAAACATCGTTCCATACTTCCACTACCTGTTGGCGCTCATCTGCGGCGGCGAACTCTTGCGGAGTCAGGTCACCCAACCCCTCTTCGGTGATATCATAGAACATCTCGGTACAAGGACCGCAGGGGCCGTCACTACCCGGGCTCCACCAGTTATCTTCGGTTAAATAATAGATACGTTCCGGCGGAATACCTACCTTTTTCCAGCACTCCACCGCCTCATCATCAGTCGGAGCGTTATCGTCACCGGCAAAGACGGTAATATAAAGACGTTCAGGATCCAAGCCAAAACCTGCTTCCCCCTTCTCTTCATCAGGGCCGGAGGTTAATAATTCAAAACTCCATTGGATGGCTTCCTCTTTGAAGTAATCACCGATCGACCAATTGCCAAGCATCTCAAAAAAGGTAGCGTGGGTTTTGTCACCCACCTCCTCTATGTCAGTGGTTCGCACGCATTTTTGAATACTGGCCAAACGCCGACCGGAGGGATGAAACCCTTGAAGGATATACGGCACCAAAGGCTGAACTCCGGCCGAATTAAATAAGGCCGAAGGATCATTTTCCGGTACCAAAGAAGCGGACTCTAACTCAACATGTCCTCGTTTTTTAAAAAAATCAATGAATTTTTTTCTTATTTCAGTATGTTTCATAGTTAATTGCGATTTTTTTGATCTTAAATATCAACCTCTTTCACCAGACGTTTCATGTCATCTTCCAGTACCTGTTTTTGGTTTCTATTATACACTGCCACCGCCGGATGGTAGAGTGGAAAAATAATAATATCTCCGTAAGAAACTTGGGCCGCAAAAGAACGACCGTGTGCCTCGCTGATAGTTGGTACGGTCAACTCTGCGCCGTATCTTTCCAAACAGTACCGCATTGCAAATCTGCCCAAAGTAACTATGACCAACGGCCGGATTATATCTATTTGACGATCCAAAAAGGGAGCATACAGCTCGATCTCCTCGGGATAAGGGTCGCGGTTATTCGGCGGACGGTCTTTGACCACATTAGTAATATATACTCCGGAACGCTCTATATTAACCATTTCCAACAACTCATCAAGTATCTTGCCGGCCGAACCGCAAAAAGGCCGGCCGGATTCTGCCTCCCGGCGCCCGGGAGCTTCTCCTACGAAAAACAACCGTGCATAATGATCCCCTTCACCGATAACGGGATAGTTGTTGTTATTTTTTCGCTCCTGATAAAGAGGAGAATTCTTTAAATTCCATACTTCATCCCTGATCTGCCGCATCGCCTCCTTTTTTTTGTTTTGAGACATACAACTTACAGGAGATTGATTATATAAAAATGTTTTAACCCCCAGGCCAAACTTTATAAAGTAATGCTTTGGGTTTTGATCACTCTCTCCCTTTCTTGGCGATTGCTTTTTCGGCGGCATCCTGTTCGGCTTCTTGTTTGGAATCACCGCGCCCGCGAGCTACCAATCTATCACCCACATACACACCGGCTTCAAACTGCTTAGCGTGATCAGGCCCGCTTTCCTTGATTATCTCATACTGAGGAGTGACTCCCTGATCGGCCTGCACCTCTTCCTGAAAACGACTTTTGGCATCGATCCATAACTGTCTTTCTATGACCTGGTCTATGCGTGGTATCAGATAGTTATATATAAAATCGCTGGCTTCGTTATAACCTTTATCCAAATAAATAGCCCCGATCAGAGCCTCCACTGCATCAGCTAAGATATAACTGCGAGCCCGACCGGTATCCTTCTGCTCTCCCTTGGAAAGCAACATCAGGTCGTTGATCTCAAGTTCATTGGCGGTTTCCGAAAGGGCGGTGGTGTTAACCAATGCCGCCCGGTATGATGTTAACTCCCCCTCGGGTTTTTCCGGATAACGATGAAATAAATAATCAGTGACCACCAATTCCAAGACCGCATCCCCCAGAAACTCCAATCTCTCGTTATGATCCAGACCTAAACCGCGATTCTCGTTAACATAGGAACGATGGATCAATGACTGACGCAAAAGAGACGGGTCGTTGAATTGCACACCGATCCATTGCTCAAATTTTTTTTCATTATCGTTAAGTATTAACTGTTCAGTCATTATTGTTTTTCTCTTTTATGGCGGCCGGATCATTGACCAAAGTATTAACCGCTTTGGTCACTATCGGTAGAATATCTTCATAAAAATTCAATTCTAATGTTTCTTCAAGCTTGAACCAGCGGGCGTCATCAAGCCCGCCGCTTTCCGGCTCGGTCAATTCTTTTTTATTGGAAACCTTGATCAAAAAATAACGTACTTGTTTGCGGATCTTCTCCCGTTCTTTATCGTTTGCAATATACTCATTGTCTCCCAATTCTTGCATTACTTGCCCCTCCAAATTCAATTCTTCCCGAACAACCCTTCGCACTCCTTGTTCCGGTTCTTCTTCCGAGTTTAGATGACCCTTGGAAAGAGTCCAGTGACCAAAGATGTCGTGAACCAATGCTATGTAAATATCATCGCCTTTAAGGCAGTAGACCACTGCCCCAACTAGCGTTTCCACTTCCATATCTTCATAGGCGATCTTTATCTTGGAAGCCGATCGTTGATCTTTACCCGGTTCTCCCATTTCCTTATAAACAGCCCCCAGTACTCCATTAATGAACCTCCCGCTGGTATTTCCTCCAAAGGTCTTGGCAAGTTCAATAGCCTCATTGATCGCCACTTTCGGCGGCACGTCATTGGGATCGGAAAATAACAACTCCGCCAATCCAATACGCAGAATATTACGATCTATGATCGAGATCTTGTCGAACGGCCAATCGGGAGCCGCTTTTTCTATCACTGAGTCAATATCAGAACAATGTTTTTCCACATTTTCAAGCAACTCATTCATAAAAGGAAACTCCCCCATGCCGGGAGCAAACTCTCTGACATTACGTTCCAATATATCCCACAACCCCTCCGTTGCACCGCGAAAATCCCATTCAAAAAGAGTTTGGAGCACTATTGATCTGGAAAGGTGCCTATTAGCCATAAGCTAATTATCCATAATTTGTTTATGTTGGTAATACTAACCTGTTCCCTAATAGCCGATAATTATTCATCTTTGCCTTTGGCTTCTCGTTTAGCCGCCTGCCGCTTAAGACCTCGCTCGGTTATCTTTTCTATCTCTGCTACTTTTCTTTTTCTATAGCGACCACAACTGCCACAAACTCGATGGGGTTGCCGCGGGTGTCCACAATCTTCACACCGGATAAAAACCGGTTCTTTCAAACCGTGATGACTCCTGCGGTTGCGAGTATGCGCCCGCGTACATCTCATTCTATTAACCATATAGAGCAAGTATATTAAAAATTACTATAAATTGCAAGGGAA
>CAYLYL010000010.1:0-16910 GCA_964388095.1 uncultured Candidatus Saccharibacteria bacterium
TTTATTAGGTATACTGTTCAAATGACAGCAAACTACCGCTCAGCGGTTGTTAGTCCCGCAGTAAATTTATCCCGCCTTAAATTAATTTTATAACCCCTGCCCCGCACTAAAATTTTTCAAAGGGACCGAAGCTGATTTAGTCCGGGATTAGATGAGTCTTTTGTGCAGTACCCGGCGGCCGGTCTCGGTGCGGCTGAGCCGTATCATAAAAACGGTACCAAGTGCATAGACCGTAGCCGGCCACAGGATGTGGAGTTCCTCAATATAAAAGTGGGAAGCGGGTAAATTGACCAAGAATTTGCTAACGATCATTATATATTCGGTTAGCAAATATATCGGTAGTGAAAGAACGGTTGAAATTATCGGCGGCAGCCAGCTGATGAAGAGAAAGACAAAAGAAGCGGCCAGCAGCAATGGGATAAGCGGCATTACCAGTAAATTGGTTAGCGGTCCGACCAAAGAAAAGTATCCAAAATGATAAGCGACCAAAGGTGAAACGGCCAGCTCTGCTCCCAAAGATACAGCTATCAAGGATAGTACCAGATAATTTGGTTGTTCAATGCCGATCTTATTGGTAATGAAATTATTAAAAGAATGAACAGAAGATGATCCTCGGCAAAGACGATCTGCCCAGGGTTGGAGCAGGTGATGGATAAAGGGCGAGATATAGATAATGCCCAGAAGGGCGGCGAAAGAAAGCTGGAATCCGATATCGAAACGCAGCAGGAGCGGATTATATAAAAGCATAAAAACCGCGGCCAACAATAAAGCCCGTTGGGCGGCATGAGATCGACCTCCGGCCAGGGCCAAGAGGGAAATACCTCCCATCACGGCCGAGCGGATAGCCGATGCCGGCGCTCCGACCAGCAGCACATAGAGGACCAAAAAACTTACCGCCGGCAGCCAGGCTCGCTTGGTGGTCATTCGGGGAACGGCGTGCAGTAGGGCCAAGATCATTCCCATAATAATGGAAATATGAGTTCCGGATACTGCGATGATGTGCCGGATACCGCTTAAGCCGAATTTATCGCCCAGGTCTGGCGGAACCAACTGGCTGTCTCCCAAGGTCATAGCTCCTATGATAGTGTAATGAGGGTGGGGGATGTGATCCCGGAGCTGTTCTCGCATATGATCTTTGGCCGAGTAAAGCCGGGAATAGAAGGGGTGGGGGTCGCTTTCCAGTTTTTCTATTTGCGGGTAATAAGCGGTATGAGAGATGTTCTCTTTAAGCAGAAAACTTTCGTAGTCAAATCCGTTGATCCCTCCGGGACGGCTGATATCTCCTCGGACCCGGAGTTTATCTCCGTAGTTAAACCGCCGATCTCGGGAGGTGGTAATCAAAACGTTCAAAGGAAGTTTGTCGGTAGTTAATTGATAACGGACGCTTCGGGGTCGGACCATTGGTTCGCTGACCACCCGGCCGGTAAATTCATTTGCCTGTTCAGGAGACCTTAAGGATATTTCTTGTTCGGTTCTTATAATACCGAGCAGCAAGCTTAAAAAGCAGGCAATTAAAAGCAGTGTTAATGTAAAAACCGATATCGATGAATCGGAAAAGAAAGGTCCGCAAAGCAAGCGAGATATAAACAGTCCGGCCAGCGACCCCAAAAGGAGAGCGAGCGGCAGCAACAGGTCAGATGGTGAAAAATAAGATGCAACAGCAACACCGGCTATAAAAGCAAGCAAGGGAAAACTCAGGTTCTTTACCGACATAATAATAGTAAATCACTTGAAAGCACTGACAGATCGTTTCAACACTACAAAAACCGATTTAATGATATATTATCAGTAGTGATCTCACACTCATTAATTATGTTACAGCAAAAAGGAAGGGGGATAAAGGTGGGTTTTTTAGGCGCGGCGGTGGTGCTCCTGTTTTTTCTTAATGCGATCGTCTGGCAGGCGGTTATTATAGAAACCGGCCGCCAAGAGCTGTCGGTTCACTTTTTGGACGTCGGGCAGGCCGACGCCACTTTAATAGAAGCGCCCAACGGCAATCGAATGCTGATCGATGCCGGTGCCGGGCGCGAAGTACTGGAGCCACTATTTGATCATCTTCCTTATTATGATCGTCAAATTGATGTGGTAATAGCTACTCATCCCCATAAGGATCATATCGGTGGGTTGGTGGATGTGCTGGAGCATTTTGAGGTAGAGGTGGTGTTGGATTCCGGGGTGGAATATGATTCCCGTACTTATCGGGAGCTGCAAAACTACCTGGACCGGAGCGACACCGACAAGCTTTATGCCAGGCGCGGTATGGTGGTGCGTTTGGGAGAAGAGACCATTGCTCCCATACTTTTCCCTAATGTTAACACTCAAGATATGGATGCCGACATGGCCTCGATCTGGACCCAAGTGATTCACGGTGATAACCGGTTTCTGTTTACCGGGGATGCTTTTTCTAACATTGAAAGGTTTATGGCGGCTTGGGGCGGTGATGAGCTGGAAAGTGAAGTGTTCCAGGCCGGTCATCACGGATCAGACACCTCTAACTCTTTGCAGCTGCTGGGTGTTGTTCAGCCGGAGTACGTGGTGGTCTCGGCCGGCAAAGATAACCGTTACGGCCATCCTCACCAAGAACCATTGGACAACTTTGCGGCTGTCCAAGCTCAGGTGCTGAAAACTTACCGGGAGGGAGATGTTGTCTTTAGTTCGGATGGCGAGCGGGTCAAGTTAGAATGAATTGAAAGGAGTGTGCGGGTGCAGAAAGGAGCTGACTCTGCTATCATTATTTAAAAGAGTCATCTAATTTTATGAAGGAAACGCTTAGTAATAAAAGTGAACAAGATGTAAAGCGGATAGTTCTGACCGGCGGACCCGGCGGCGGCAAAAGTACTGTACTGGAGGCGGTACAGAAGGAGCGAGGCGACCTTTTGATCGTGGCGCCGGAAGCGGCCACTATTCTTCTTTACGACTCACACGCTTTTCCCAAATTAGGCCGGGATCTGGACTGGAGTGAAAGATGGCAGGAGGAGTTCCAGGGCGCTATTACATCGCTTCAACCTTGTCTGGAATCAAGCTGGGAGCTGGCGGCTGTGGAGCAAAATAAGCGGCTGCTTCTGTGTGATCGCGGACTTCTGGATGGAGCGGCTTATACTCCGGGCGGTATGAAGGAGTTCTGCCGGCGGTACAAGGTTGATCGGCAGGCGGCGCTGGATCGTTATGATGCGGTAATTCATTTGGAGTCGCTTGCCACTGCTCAGCCCGAGCTGTATAAAGAGATCAGGAATGATCCCTACCTTGAACCGTTGGAACGGGCGCAAGAGCTGGAATATACGATCAGAGAGGTTTGGTCTGACCATCCGAATTGGCGGTTTATCAGCGGACAGGGGAGTATTCAACACAAAATTAATGCGATAAAAGAAATACTGGAGTCCTTATTGAGTAAATAATATCCGGACCTCTTTAGCTCAACGTTAAACCCAAACGGTATCTTTCGGTATTCGTACTTGGTAGTCGGGCGGCAGCGGTTTATCTGAATCCAAAATAGCCGGGTTGAGGTATTCCAAGGTGGCAAGTTCGACCTTTTCTTTTTCGGCCACTTGTTGCAAACTGGCTTGTTGATCCGGAGTGGCGATCTCTTCGCCGCCTCTTAATTCGGTAGGCTCCAGGTGCGGATTGGCTTGTTTCAGCTCGGCCAGAGAGATCTCGAACCGCTTGGCTAAATTAAAAAGGTTTTCGTCTTCTTCCGGATCAAAGGTGTGTCGAGCTGAACCTTGCCCGGCTGGTTTAATGTCAAATTCTATTGGCAATACCGGATCGTTTACTAAGTGTTCAACTTTACCTTCCTGGATCAATTCCCAGACGGCAGTGAATTTGGGCGGATAGTTCAGGTTTTCCAGGTAACCTCTGATACTGCTCCAGAACTCCTTTTTTAGTGAAGGAGTTAGCGGGGCCCGGATCTTTTGGCCTACCTTGATCAGGTCGGGGTTCTCGATGTTATTGATACGGCAAAGTTCTTCAACCGAACATCGCCAATCTTTGGCTATCGAGTTGATGTTCTCACTCTCTTGAACTATATGACTTGCCTTTTCCTGAACTTTTTTCTTCTCTCTATTTATTTCTTTAGATATATGTTTTAAGAAATTTTCGTAGGAATATTCTTCTTTGGTTTCCCTAAGGTAGTCCCAAATAAAACTGCCGTTATAACCGGAAAGCGCCAGATCCCAATCTTCAGTTCGTTCATAAAGATATTTTAATAGCCGGGCACAGGCATCGGCGCTTCTTACGGGGTCCTGTCTTTCGTCAATATTTTCTTCCATTTTTAATTCCCAAGTATTGGCTGTTTTAGGCATGAATTGATAAGGTCCGACGGCTCCGGTGCGCGAGTTAGCTTCCAGCTGCCAGTGAGATTCCGGTATAGCTAAATAAAGAAAATGTTTTGGTACTCCGTTTTGATAAAAAACCTCACTAAGGTGATTTAACCAGGGCTGCATTTTTTCATAGGCCTGATAAAGACTGTCTCTCAGTTCCGGGTTCTTTTCATCGGAATAACACTGTTTCCAATAATTAGTAACAGCTCTCATTGCCTCCGGAGTAAGCTCTATATCTTCTTCGGAATCGGGATCTATTAACATTTCCAGGGATTCAATTTCTGCCAGCTCCTCGGTTTTTTCTTCGGGTGGTTGTTTGTCGGGTTTTTTTTCGGGTTTTGCATTTCCTGAATCTATCTCATTGTCAGATTTAGAGGGTGGGGTATCCGGAGATGTTCGGTTTAAGGCCGCTACAAGGAGAGCGTTTATTCCTGCAGCGGCTCCCAAACCCCTGAGTATTCTTTTGGTAGCTTCTCGGCGTGATATAGTTTCATCATCATCTCTCAGTGTTTCTTCTAATTCGTCCTCAGAATCACTGTCTGTTTTTTCCGTCGGGACTTCTGTTTGGCCGCGAGATGTTTTACCTGATCTGTTATGGGGGTCGGCGTCAGTTTCTTCTTCGGGCTTTTTCTGCTGATCCGGTTCTCTGTCATGGCCAGGTACCGGTTCGGATGATAGGCCTTCAAATTTCATAAAGTGATTGTATCATAAAATTAATTTTAGATGTTTCCCTGAGAACAAAAATAGTAAGAGTGATAACAAAGATCGGTCTTGGATCGTAAAAGCCGCCCAAAATTCGGACATTTATAGTTGGTAAAAAGTACTCGCCGGCCGGAGTGTATATATTTATTCGGGCAAATACTTCTATGAGATGTCGATAATTTTGACACTTTTTATTTTTTAAAAACCCTTATCAAAAGCCAAATTTTAATTGTTATTTTCGTTAGAGCTTAAAGGGCTGGATTGGATCAGACGATCTGTTAATCTGGAGCAAATTAAAAGCCGTGTTCATTAAAGGTATGAGATCAGCTATGACCAATATTTATCGTAGTCTATATCAAGAAGATAGAAAGTATTTCACCAGCTGCCCGTTTTGTGATTGGCCGGCTCAAAAACCGGATCTGATCATTGAGCGAACCGATCACTATTTTTTAACAGTAAACGAGTATCCTTACACCGAGCATCATTTATTGATCGCGCCTTTTGCTCATTTAACCGATTTTGTAAATGAACCGGTATCAACCGAAAAAGAATACCTTACCAAGAAAGCGGCTCGGATATTAAAAGTTTTAGGGTTGGAAAATTATTTGGTTTTGGATCGCGACGGCCCCAACTCCGGTCGCTCACTGGTTCATCTCCATCGCCATCTAATTCCGGTTCAAAAGCCGGAGGATGTCATATATGATCACAAAGAGATCAGATCAGACTGGACGGCGGCGGAAGCGGCCGAGATAGCCAAAAAGGCACTGCAGAAAAGTTCGCATCCGGTCCCTTCCGCTAAAATGGCGAGCTAGCCTCGGCATTAATTAGTTTTTCATATTTCTTAAGGTCAAAACTGCCGTTGATATAAGCCGCTTTTAACTCAAAAGCTTCAAAGATCATTCAGCGAGACCGCACTTCATTCCACCGATCTTGCTTTTTTAATAAACCATATCCGCCTGGCAGGATGTTCTTAGTTTGAAGTAAGGGGTCAATAATGATCAGGGTTTATTCCTTTGTGCGTCGTGTTTTGCCTTTCAAGCGGAACGATGTGGCTTGACTGCCAAATTTTCAATATTCTTTGTCTTCAACTGGTCCCGTATTCCAATAATTTTCAAAAACGGCCCGCATAGTACGGTTAACCGCCGGCGAGCGCAACATGATCCCGACCATTTCCTGGGATTGGTAAGAGACGAAAGCTACCTTTCTGCGGTAAATATAAATGCCGATAGTGAAGGGGTAGTCATCGATCGGCAGATAGCGGATCTCTTCCAGTTCTTCCGGTATCGGTTTGATCCTGTAGTCCCATTTCTTTTGACCGGTCAGGTTGATATTAACCCGGCGCATTTTGATCCCGTTTTTGATCCGTCTCGGTTCCCAGTCGTTCCGGAGAAACTCAAGCATACCGGACGATATCAGATCTTTGGGCGCCGCCAGGGCCAGGATCTCGCTCGGCTCTTTGATCATATCTTCGTAGATCTTTTCCAGCCCCTTTTTGCCCTCAAATATCCGAACAGCCGGTTTGCGGGTGTCCTTATTCTTTAGAGATTCTAGCTCCGGCAGGATCCGTTGAAAGACCTTTTCCTTTTGTTTTAAAAAAAGCCGGACATTTTCCGGCTCTTCCATGATATAGATCTGTCGTTTGCCTCGCTGGCTGACGTTGATCAATTTCTTATCTTGCAGGGTTTTGATGACCTCGTAAACAGTGGTTCTTTTGATCTCTGAGTCCCGGGCCAGTTCCTGAACGGTGGCCGGACCCAACTGCAGACCGGTAACATAAAGCCGGGCCTCTTTGTCCGACAAGCCTACCTTCTGCAAGTAATCTTCCAGGGTCATAATGTATTATCTTCATACTACAAGTGACGGGATTTTTGTCAACTATTAATTTTAAAATTTGGCTGATATACGTGATTTTTATTTTACGGCAAAAAACAGGTGTCTTTTTTTTATAATTTGTTAACAGGCAGATATTATTTAGAGCAGAAACGCACATCGGCAAACAAACAACGGAGGGAGAACGTCATGAATACGATCAAACTAGCCCGATTTCCTGAATTTTTAAACACAAGTGATTTTCGAAAGGTGCCGGCTAAGCGCATCGAGAAACCTGAGTCGGGAGTGCAGAAGTGGCGGTTTACCGTCAAGGAGGACGGGCATGTCTACCTGGTGGACGTGCTACTCGACCTCCGGGGTGGTGAGCCCTGCAAGCACTCGGTCGAGCTCCACATACCGGCCGGACAACCCCTTCCGCTCTGGGCCGAGGACTGCCTCGAGCCCGAACTTGCCACCCGGGCCGTCTAGGACGGCCTTTTCTTTTTTATATGATCTGAAAAAAGACCGACTTTGTGTAACGGTCAGAGCCTGGTCCGTTTTTATGATCTATACCAAAACCGTTGATCGCTCCTGAAAAGCGCTATCCGAACCGGTCATTGAGATGCCATTTGGTTAATAGAGAAAGCTATATTTCTTCCGGGAACATCCAGAACTTCCAGCGTTTCCAGAAGTAAGAAAAGGGTTCGGCATTAAATTTTCCGGTTTCCGCGGTCTCGATCAGGGCGCTGAAAACCTGGTAAGGGTCCATATTAGCGGCCGGCCTACGGTCCTCCAGGTAACCTTCTTCGGCTTTGGCTACTCCGGCCGGAATACGTACCGATACTCCGCGGTCGGCAACGTTCCAAGCGAATTGACTGTAATGGCAGGTTTCGTGTTCGCCGGTCAATCTTTCGTCGTTGTAAGCGCCGTAAACCTTCAGGTGTTCTTGGTGATTGTCGGCCAATTTTTGGCAAACCTTTTTAATACTGTCGAGACCGCCTTGGGATTTTTCTCTCATTTCTCGTGTGGAAAAATTGGTATGAGCACCGGCGCCGTTCCAGTCGCCGCCGATCGGTTTGGGGTCAAGTTTGATGGTAATGTTCAGATCTTCGCCGATGCGGTAGAGAAGCCAGCGAGCCAGCCATAGCTGATCGGCTTGTTCCAGAGCGGGCAAAGCCTCCAGCTGAAACTCGGATTGGGCCAGCATTACTTCCATGTTGGTGCCGCTGAGAGCCAGACCGGCTTCCAGACAGGCCTCGGTGTGTTTTTCGATCAGTTGCCGTCCGCTGACTTCATCTGCCCCAACGCCACAATAGTAACGGCCTTGGGGTTCCGGATAGGCGTGTCCGTCGGTGGGCCAGTCCAGGGGGTTGACCCCCCGGTCATCGTACATCGTGTACTCCTGTTCTACCCCAAACCAGGGTTCGGCTTTTTTGTGCTTTGCAGTTATCTGACTCAGGTGAGCTCGAGTATTGGTAGGATGGGGATTATCGGTTTGGTGGTCATATACTTCGCACAACACCAAAAGATGCGGCTCACCTCGCAAGGGATCCTTGATGGCTCGGACCGGTTTTAGTCGGCAGTCGCTATAATGAGAGTTCTGCTGTTGAGTGCTGGATCCGTCGAAATTCCAGTCCGGGATATCCGATAGATCAGTGACAGTTTCCGGCAGGATCCGGGTTTTGGAACGCATTTTGGCGGTCGGGCACTGGCCGTCGATCCAGATATATTCTACTTTGGTGGATTTTTTCATAGTTGTATTTGTTTAATTTTAATGATCTTTTGCTTTTGGGGTAATTATAAACAAAAACAACACCGCCCTTCACGAAGGACGGAAGGGCGGTGTTGTTTTTTGTCGCTTTTATTACTTTGAGCCATTTTATATCAGTCCGGCCTCTTTCAGGGTTTTATAAGCGCCGTTTTTCTGGATGGTCTTCAACCCTCTGGTTGATATCTCAACGGTAACGGTTTTATTCAACTCCGGCACGAAGATCCGTTTTTTCTGGATATTGGCGTGCCGCCGACTTTTGCCGGTGGGGTTGAACTGGGTGGCTCGAACCCGGTTGGAGTATTTGCCTCCAACTTGGGAACTTTTTTGGGTGATGGGACAGATCTTGGCCATAATGTTCGTAATTATTTGTGATCAATTAATTTTTACTTCTTTGCTGCTCAAAAGCCGGTCGTTCTCCGTTTTCAAAGATGCTATCAACCCGACTTTTTATTAAGATTGCAGTATGTTATCATAAGTTCTCCCGATTGTCTAACCCGATCGCAGAAAATTTTATGGAAATAGAAATACTTTTTACCATTGTTATCTTGATCTTGTCGATCGTTCTACATGAGGTAGCGCACGGCTATGCCGCTTTATGGTTGGGAGACCAAACCGCCAAGAGGGCCGGCAGGCTGACCCTTAATCCGATCCCGCATATGGATCTGTTCGGTTCCTTTATTTTGCCGGCGCTAATGGCCCTCTCCGGAGCCGGGGTTATCGGTTGGGCCAAACCGGTCCCTATTAATCCGTATAATTTCCGAGATCAAAAATGGGGGGAGGCGATAGTAGGAGCTGCCGGACCCATGACCAATCTGTTGATCGCGGTCTTTTTTGCGATACTTATCCGATTACAGGCGGCGGACCTGGCCATTCCTCAAGAGGTGGCGGAAGTGGGGGCGGTGTTCATTTATATAAATATCATATTAATGTTGATAAATCTTATCCCGATCCCTCCGCTGGACGGTTCTAAGATCTTGTCTGCTCTTCTTCCGTTTCATCTCCAGCGCCGCTACCTGGAGTTTCAGAATCTGATCTATTCTCTGGGTCCTTTGGGGTTGATCATGGTGATCTTCTTTATAGTTATTTTTATCAGCCGTTTTATTTTTCCGTTGATGATATTTCTCTCTTCTTTTTTGACCGGTTTATCCCCGACCGAGTTTGGTTGGCTGATAAGTAACTTCTTTGGCGGATTATAACCCCGATTTTATATTTTCGAGTCGAGGATTTATATGAGTTTCGACCCATTAAATAAGCGTTTTCGAGAAAATATACCGAGATCTGTGGAAGTTAAACGTCCACAAAACTTAGTTTTTGCAAGGGCTTGTGGAAGTTAAACGTCCACAAGCCCTTTATTCTGGGCTTTTTCTCTGGCTCTTGTGGAAGTTAAACGTCCACAAATTTGCTCTGTTCTGTGAACTTTAAAAGTTCACAGACAATCAACAATGATCCGGCCTCCGCTTTGTGGGCGGGTGGCCCCCGGGGTGGGCGTGGTTCAGCACAGGGTTTATATGACCCCCTATTAGTTTTTGGTCGGGAAAATGTTATTTGGGAAATTAATTGAGTCTTTTTTTAACATTTTCTACTATCTGCCGAGGCATCATTTCGGTTTTCAGCCAGTAATCTTCGGCCCCCTGTTTGATACATTCTTTACTGATAGAGGTTTTGAACATATTGGTGATGACGATTACCGGAATGTCTTGAGTAGCCGGGTTCTGTTTAAGTTCTTTTAGCACTTCCAGGCCGTAAATATCAGTGAGAAGCAGGTCCAACAGGATAAGGTCCGGCTTCTCTTCTTGGGCTTTTTGTAGCCCTTCTTGGCCGCTATATACCGGTTGAAGATCCAGTTCGGGGTAGTTTTGGAACTGAGTTTGATATAGGAACACCTGATCCGGATCATCTTCAATAAAAAGAATCTTCTTCAGATCGGGGTGTTTTTGAGGCATAATTAAAAGTTAGTTAGCAATTTATTCCTCGGCTCATTCTTCGGGCTGTATTCGGTCGGGCGGAGGATCCGGCTGTTTATAGATAGGCAGCGTAACGCTAAAAGTGCTCCCGTTTTGGGACGTGCTTTCAATAGTTATCTGCCCCCCGGGGTGAGCTTCCACAACCTTTTTGACGATAAAAAGACCTAATCCGCTGCCGTGAGGGTAAGTGTTTACGGCCTTTTCCCCGCGCGAGAATTTGTGGAATAATCGATCATGATCAGACTCCGGTATCCCGATACCGGAGTCTTTGATCGTTAGTTTTATGAACTCTTCTTTTCTTTCCAAAAAAATCTCCACTTTGCCCTCGGGAGTGAAGTTCAAAGCGTTATCTAACAGGCAAAGGATCACTTGCTCCAGATAATAACGATTGCTGGCTACCGGCGGAAAGAGCTCCGAAGGTCGGTAAAAATGGACTGCCACTTTTTGAAGGTCGAAGGTTTTGCGAACTTCTTCCAATTCTTTTTCCACTAATCTAACCAGATCAATGGGTTCCAGCATATCTTCTTCCAAAGAAAATTCCTCGGAATCCACCTCAAAAGCTGTTAAAATGTTGCGAATAACGGCTTCCAGTTTTCTGCTTTTTTTGTAAATACCGCGAAAAAGTTTTTTCTTTTGCTCCTCCGAGAGGTCTTGCAGATCCTCTTCTTGCAGGATCGAGATATTACCGAGAATGACCGAGACCGGGGTTCTTAATTGGTGGGCGGCAATGTCCAGGAACTCGGATCTTATTTTCAGCAGTTTTTCCAGATCGCGATTTTTTTCTTGCAACTCTTTGGTTTGTTTTTCCACCTTCTGTTCCAGATCTTGGTTCAATTCTTGTATTTGGCTGTATAGTTGGGCATTTTCAATGGCGGTAGCTGCCTGCTGGGCCATAGTATCCAACAATTCCAGCTCTTCTTTGGTGTAGGCGTCGCTTGAGGTTTTTTCTCCCAGTACGATAATGCCGATCAACCGACCTCCGTTGATGAGGGGGAGACACAGAAAGGCCTCGATCTTTATCATTTGATTTAACAGATTCTCAAAACCTTCTTTTTCTTGGCGGGTTCGGGAATCCCGGATCAACAGATGTAGTTCATCCCGAACCAGGGGTTTTTGAGTGTTTCTCAAATGTTGAGTGAGGAAGTTATCTCGCACCAAAGAGATGCCGTTCTGTTCGTCAAAGCCCGTTACTTGGGCAATGTCAAATTTTATATGATCATTGTCAATATTGGCCAGGAGCACTCCCGCTCTCGGGGTTCCCAAGGTTCTTTGGGTGGTAGAGACGATCAAATTGACCAGATCGTCCAGATCTACGTGATAATTCAGTTCTCTGGTAAGTTGCCGCAGGGTATTTTGATAATTACTCAAAGAAGAGAACAGATGCCGGTCTGCCAGTCCGCGCAAGCCGCGATTTACACCAAAGAGTACTAATACGAATAGCGGGGCGATTATCAACCCGGCCAGAAGCCCTTGAGGACTAAAAACATCACCCAGGAATTCTTGATAGATCCAGGCGATCAGGTAAAAAACGGCATAGGCGAAAACCGCCAGGCCGGTGTAGATGAAAATGCCGCGAGCTGCTACTCGGATGTCCATTAATCTATATTTGAACATTGCATATCCTATAATAATCGGATATAGAAATACTAAAATATTAAGAAAAGGATAAATGTCTATTTTATAAACAGGCAAAAAACTTAAGCCGCCACCGGCAAAGCTAACAGCCATTCCTATCAAAAAATATTTGATCTGCATTTTCTTGATGCCTTGAACTGTTTTATATGCCAGCCACAGTTTATAGTGACTATAAATGACCATACCGAAGAAAAATACGGAGAAAGGGATATAGATAATGCCCGGGGGTGAGTCGTAATAAAACTGATCAAAAACCCATCGCATATTGGCAATAAATAGGTCATCGGTAAAATTGGCCACCAAAAAGAGCAACCCGATCACATAAAGAGCAACTATCAGAAACAGTTTTTTAATTTGAAGAAATTCGTAAACAAAATGAGTAAAAAGGACCGGAATTAAAATTATTCCGATATGAGTTATTCGCCACCATGTATCGGCTACTTCCGGGTCGGCAGTGGTAGCGATTTGATACCCTCCAAAACCCCAAATAGCTACTGATATACAAAAAACACCCCATAAAAAATGAAGTCTGTTCCGGCCTCTAACAAACATGAAGGCTGCCATCACTGTGCTTGAAAAGCCGGCAAGAATTCCTGACAAAGCAAAAAGATTCATAGGTTGTATCAGAATTTGATCGGTTCGATCGAATTATATCTTGTATAGGGAAAATAAAAAAGTGGAGAAGGCTAGGCCTTCTCCGTTGATGAATTCATCAGCTCTCAAAATCAGACTGGATCGCGAATTCCAAGAGCAGCTCCAGCAGCTCTGGGGTAATCTCCGGGGGTGGATAGTACCACGGAAGTTTTATCGTGTTTCGGCAAGTTAATTCCGGCCCATGTTCGATGTAGGGCTGAAACTTTCCGATGTTCTTTTCCACCCTCCTCTGAATCACTTTAAGCATCGGGTAATTGGCAACGACATCCGGCTCTTTAAACCGAACACCTTTAATACCCAAATGTTTCAGGGACGTTTCGATCACCCACTGAACTCTGGGTGGGTCAGGATGCGTCAGATGGAATGTCTGGTTAGCTGCCGGTATTTCAATCAGTTTAACCGACATGTCCGACAACCAATCTGATGTGACAATATTCAGGGTAGAAATAGGAGAACAATTGATCGAGATAGGTAACTCCAAGTTGCCCTGTTCGTCAAACTGCACACCTATATTTCTTAATCTGTCTTCGTTTTTTATCCATTGCTTATGCAAGTCATGCTTCATCCGCCATAAACCCTTAAAGAAACCGTAGTATCCATCAAAGGTCCGGGTAAAGCCGGTCTTAGAGTCTCCCACCACAATGCTCATTCGAAGAATGTTATATGCGATGTTAGAATTAGCCACCAGCTTTTCGGCCCCCAGTTTAGATTCCTCGTAGGGATTGCGAAGTATCTGCCTCTTGTCACGGTCTTCTTCGGTAAACCGGGAAGAGTTCCCCGCCACGTAAGCGGTGCTTACGTAGTTAAACTCTGTTATGTCCAGAGCTTTGGCAAGGTCAAGTATATTCCAGGTGCCGCCGAAATTGACCTCCCATATTTCGTTTGCCGCCTCCTTGTCAAACTTGATCGAGGCGGCGCAATGGATGATCTTGTCAACGCAACCTCGCCACTCTCTTATCCAGCTTTGCTCGATACCGCCAAGTGGCTGAGTTATATCACCAGCAATAGCAATGTCGTTTTTTCGCACTTGAGGTAAAATCCCCCGCAAACGACTGTCTGCCTGTGGCTGGTCCTTCGCCCGAATCAAATACAGAACCCGGTGGCCCCGTCTCTGAAGAAGGGGGGCCAGTTGGGAGCCAACCTGACCGGTGGCTCCGGTTAGAAGAATGGTGCTCATAGCAACCTCCTTTCAGGGTTTGGATCGTGGTTGTTGTTAAAGAAGAACTAACCACTTTAATCTAACCACAAAAAAACTTAAATTACAAAATAGAAGGAAACAAAATATGCTAATCAAGATATCATTTACTTAGAGCACCTGTTCATCACTTTAATTAATTTAGCGGCTTTCTTTACAAACCGCTTATTTATAACGGTCATCGTTGACCGGTTGAGTTTTATTATCATCGGATCGGAAAATGATAGGAAAACTTGCAAGGGAAACAGTCCAAGAAGTTTCTGCTACCAGAGATTTTAAAACAGACTGCCTCTAACGGGTTCTTTGACCAGCAGTTGCGATCGAGATATTTCTTTTGATCGGATATTCGGTTTGCGTTGTAAACATTTTAAAAAAGAATCAAGAAACGAACTTCTGGGCCGAGAAGCGATAAAGGGTGATGTCGCTGCGTTCAAGATCAATACACGCTTTGCGACAGGCGGCTTCCAGTTGTTCGGTCGGGGTGTCTATCCCTTCCAAACCGGGCAAAAGAAGGGCTGAACGTCCCAAAGAATCCTGTACCATCAGGCCGTACTGCCGAGGATCGAGTTGTGATAATTCGGAAATTTGTTCCGGGGTTTCCAAGACGTATCCTTTATAGGAAAGATGAGGTAACTCTTGTGAGGTAATGGGACCGAAGCGGTGGTCCTTGGAAGCTGCCGCCGAGGCGCTGGCGATTATTTCCTGAGCCAGGTTTTCTTGAGTTGGTTGGTAAGTGCCGATACAAGATCGCAACTCATCATCTTTGATGATGGTAACAAACACCCCGGCTTGCCGGTTGTAGAGTTTTGAAGGTAGACCTTCAGGCAGAGGCAGAAGTTCTCCGTTCTGGACGTAATGCTCTACCGCTTGCCGGGCCAGTGAAACGTAATGGTTCATAATTGAAATTTAGCTACTAAATAACCCACCCCGAACGGACCCTCATAAGAGAGGGTGTGCGGTTGATGATCCCGCTTTTGTTTTTTGCGGCGTCCTTCCAAGATCCCCAAAAGGAAGCAGAAAGATCTCAGGCCGCATTCACCGGCTTCCGGATAACGGCGGTTCAGTTCGGCTATACCTTCAGCGTCTTTCTTTTTTAACAGTTCTATTAGTTGGCGGTCAAATTTTTCTCCGTCCGGGTGGAAGTCGTAAGGACCTTCATCTTTTAGTCGGTGGGAGAGATCGCCGCTTGCTATTAGGGCAATGCTTTTATCGCCGGTTGCCAGCTCCTTTTCAAATGCCTCTTCTCCTTTTTGGAGGTAAAATTTCGGGTCCTCGGTTCCGGTTTGTAGAGTTTTGATCTCTCCCGAGAACTCGGGAGCCAGAAAATAGAGCGGGACATTAAAGCCCCAATCCGGATGAGGGGAGGATATAATGATCTGCTTCGGTTGGGCGGCGGCCAACTCTTCACCTAACTCTTCCAGTTGGCTGATAGTGCTCTTAACTTGCTCTCTATCCTCTTCCGAGCCCACCGAAGGCAAAAGAATGGGCGGATGAGGCGCTAGGCAGGCAAATACTATGTCCGACATATTATTTAAAACTTTTTAACTTATTTCTTTTCTCTTTTTGGGAATTTCTTTCGTGTTCAGTCCACATTTGTCCTAAAAAAAGATCTGGTCCCGCGCTAAATATTTCTACATCTATTGTCTTATTAAGAATAACTTATTAAGTGACGATTTTGGTATCAGAAGGACGGAGAACTAATTTAGTGCGAAATCAGGTCTTAGTTATTTTATATCCAGATCCTCAGAACATTCCAAACAACAACCCTTCTGGTCAAAGCGTTCGGTGGTGAACACTTCTCTTTTAATATTCAAAGCGCCGCATCGGGGGCAATAAGTGTTTTCCCGATCCAGTTCCGGAGCGTTGCCGAAATAGACATACCTTAAACCCCGTTTTTTGCCTATCTCATAACCTTTTTCCAGGGTTTCGGCGGGGGTGTCCGGCAGATGTTTCAGTTGCCAAGAGATAGCCCCGGAGAAACGGCTAAGATGCCAAGGTGTTTCCGGTCCCAATTCCCGGTAAATAAAATCGGCGATATCCGTAAACATTTCTTCGGAGTCCGACATAGTGGGTATGCACAGGGTGGTTATTTCCACCCAAACTCCTTTCTCTTTCATTCGTCGAGCGGTATCAAGTACCGGTTGCAGCCGCCCGTCGCAGTTTTGCCGGTAGAACTCTTCACTGAAACTTTTCAGGTCAATATTAATAGCGTCCAGGTAGGGAACGGTTCCATCGATGGAATCTCCGGTCATATACCCCTGGGAAACAAAGCAGTTCTTTATTCCATAATGTCGCGCTTCTTTCATGGTATCCAAAGCGTACTCCAAAAAGGCGGTTACATCGGTGTAAGTGTAAGAAATGGAGGGTGCCTGATATTGTCGGGCTGTAGTAACCACCTCGGACGGAGATAGTCCGCGACCCTCGATCGGCCGGCCGGTTTTGGGATCTTGTGATATTTGCCAGTTTTGACAGTTCTTGCATTTAAAAGGGCATCCGACAGTACCGAGCGAAAGAGTTTGACTGCCCGGCAGAAAGTGGAACAACGGTTTTTTCTCGATCGGATCAAGGTTCAGGACGGCGGCCCGACCGTAAGTCAGTGAGTAAAGAATACCCTCAATATTACGTCGCACTCCGCATAACCCGGTCGCTCCCGATTCAAGTAGACAGAAATTACCACAGGTGCGGCATTGTACGCGGTTTTTATCCAGTGGGCGGTAAAAATAGGATTCTTTCATAGGTTTTG
Source organism: uncultured Candidatus Saccharibacteria bacterium (assembly GCA_964388095.1). Taxonomy (GTDB): domain Bacteria; phylum Patescibacteriota; class Minisyncoccia; order Phycocordibacterales; family CSBR16-193; genus CAYLYL01. The sequence goes on from CAYLYL010000010.1 coordinate 16,790, forward strand.
TTTTGTGATTTCCCCATTATAACCTAAACTTGGCAAGTTGTAGAGTTAAATAACTTTTTTCTGTTTAGGGGTTGCATTTTTTTTCTAAAAGTATTAAAGTAGCGAGTACTTGGCGTTAGCC
>CAYLYL010000011.1:0-1244 GCA_964388095.1 uncultured Candidatus Saccharibacteria bacterium
AAAGCCGGATGAGGTATTATTGGAAGTGTTGCGTTAGATTTTAGAATCCAAGCTATTAATAATTTACAGGAAGGTGCTAAAAATTATCTAACAAAGCACCGCAAGAAACAAAGCAAAGAGTTTCAAAGGTTTACTGAATGGACACCTTCAATGGTCTTTTTGGTAAGTCATTTAATGTTTGACGGAGAAATAATGAAAAAGAAGTGTGTATATACCAATGGTAGTGAGGTTTTAGTTAACCGAGTTCAAGAACATCTTGGAAAGATATGCTCTCGCCGCCCTCACGTTCTTCATCGGCGAGGACTGATAACAATCAGGTACGGAAACTCTGTTTTGGCTGATTTTTTATACCAAAAAAGTAAAGAATTGGTCGGCAACATTGATAATTTGCCACCGGAATTGCAAAGGGCGTTTTTGAGATCCTTTTTTGACGACGAAGGTTGCATTTCTTACGAAATTTCCCGAAAGGAGAGACGGGTGAGAGGTTACCAGCAGGATCTTGAGATACTTTATTTGATACAAAAACTGCTAAGAAATTTTGGTATAGAATCGGTGATCAGAGAGAAAAGCGGCGAAATCGTAGTTTCCCGCCGGGAAAATTTGATCCGGTTCCGGGAGCAGATAAATTTCTCTCCCGGGGTATATATTAACGGCCTAAGAAAAAACAGCGTGCACAAAAAATCACTGGAGAAAAGGAAGCTGCTTGATATGGCTATTGATTCTTATCAGCAGGAGCATCGGCGGTTTTTTTAACTGTTTTGATCTCCAGGGGCACCCGGGTTATTTCCTGCCACTGTCCGTCAGGCAACACCTTGCTAAAACGAAAATGGTACAGACCGACGGTGGTTATTTTTAAACCTTCAAATTTGGCTCGGAAACGGAACCGTTTCTTGCCCGATCCGAATTTGATGACCATTTTACGGGACAACAAAGATACACCTTCCGGTGATAAAAACTCCAAACCGGTCTCGATCTCTTCCTCTTCATTCATCTCCAAGCGGTGCCACAGGGAAACTAACTGAAATTTAACCGGTACAGTGATATCGCTGCGTTGTTGTTTAACTTTGGCGTTCTTTACTTGGTTTTCATTTAAAGTAACTTGTTCCAAAATATTGAATAAAGAAACATTGTTGGAATCTCGGTCGATCGAACTGTTCTCGCAAGCCAAAGTCCAGAGATGTTGAATATTGTCTGTTGATGAATTATCACTCATATAAAGAATATTAACCTCTATTTCCCATTTT
>CAYLYL010000011.1:1344-15911 GCA_964388095.1 uncultured Candidatus Saccharibacteria bacterium
ACTAAATTAGCTTCCCCGAAATCGCTCCGCCTACGGCGGACGATTGGGCAAGCAATCCCGCCCTTCGTGAAGGGCGGGATGTGCTTTTGCCTCTTTAATTTTAAGATGGTCTTTTATATAAGTCATCTACTTACAAGGTACGGAGTAAAAAATTTAGTGCGGGACTAGATCTTTGTTATTTACTCATTGTTAACATTTAGAGCGAGCCGTATTAAATGCTAACAATGGTTTTAGAGATAAATTGAGTCAGAAAACAGCCAGGTTTATGATATCGATCGATCAAAAAAAAGAGGGTTGCGGACCTTGAACAGCTGCGGTTTTTGAGTATAAATCACTTATTTTTTACAGAGTCAGAAGGAACCGCTCCAGTTCTTCGGACAAAGTTCGCTTGCCGGAGTAACCGGTATAAGAAATAAGAGTCAATTGGTATAGTTTATTCTCCAGTTCTTCAAAAGAGAAGTTCCTCTGAAACCGGCGAGCTTTTTGATAAGGGAAATTTTTAACCCCCGCTTCCTCGGCCCCGGAGGTCCGGGCTGCTAAAACAATAGTTTTGAACTGCCAAAAGAGTAGCCCGTATATCTCTTCCGGCCTCTTGCCGGACTGTAGAGCAAGGTGGAAAAGTTCCCAGCTTTTTCCTTTTTGGCGGTTAGCCGCGGCCTCGGTCAGGGCAAAAACATCAAATTCTTGCACCGAGGGGCCACCCTTTTGGGAGGAGCGAATCTCCGATCGATCAGCGTATTTTTCTATCTTTTTAAAAGTACCAGAGTTTAATTGCTGTTCCACCAACAGGAACACGTGGGAAGATCCGGCCATAGTTTCCAGAGAAGAAACCACAGCTTCCCAGTCTTCGGCCGGCAAATGCGACAAACGGTCACCTAACACAATATAGTTTTGTTCAAAAAGGGTACGGCCGTGAAGCAGTTCTTCCAGAGAAAACTCCCGCCAGTTATCCGGTGAAACGGTAAAATAAGAAGCTTGCGGCTTTCGCTCGCGCAAACTCTCCACCAACCGAAGAGCTCGTTTTTTAACCTCGACTATATCATCTCCGTAAAAGAAATAGAGCATAAAGTAATTAGTAGTTAGTATTTGGTAGTTAGTGAATTAGTATTTATTAGATAGTAGTTAGTAGATGGTATGTTGGTCATAAGTAGTCAATTTTAATTATAACTTTTAAAATATATCTGGTTTACTCTTTCGCCCATAATACATAATACAAACCCCATGATACGATTTTTATTTATTGCTTATAGGTTCCAGATCTTTCCAGTTAATACCTCTTTCTGCCTCAACCGGCAGATCCACTACTCCGGCCACCTCTGCCGGCAGTATGTTCTCCATTTTATCTTTTATCAAGGGCACCAATTCGGATACTCGGTCTTGTTTTATTTCATAAATAAGTTCGTCATGAACCTGAAGAAGCAAACGGGCCTCGTCATTTGATACCTGACCGATCAACTCCTTCTCGGTCTCCACCATAGCTTTTTTGATAATATCGGCGGCCGTCCCTTGAATGGGGGCGTTTATCGCCATCCTCTCGGCGGAAGCCCTGATATAGGATCGTGAAGAATTAAAGCCGGAAAAATAACGGCGGCGGCCAAAAAGCGTCACTGTATACCCCTCTCGAGCGGCTTGTCCTTTCACCCGTTCCAGATATTCCGCCAATCCGGAAAATCTATGAAAATAGGTGTGGAGAAACTTTTGAGCTTCTTCGGTCGAGGTTTGCAGATTTTTTTTCAAAGAATTTACTCCCATACCATAGAGAATACCGAAGTTTATCACCTTGGCTTGCCGCCGCATCTCTTTATCCACCTCTTCGGGAGAAACATCAAAAACATAAGAAGCCACCCCGGTATGAATATCTCCTTGAGACCTGAATATTTCGAGCAACCGCTCATCGCCGGAGAGTAGTGCCGCCACCCGAAGCTCTATTTGGGAATAATCAAAAGCTACCAACTCACAACCGTCTGTTGCCCGAAATACCGTGCGGATCTCGCGCCCCTCTTCGGTTTTGGTGGGAATGTTCTGCAAATTGGGATCAACCGAGGACATTCGGCCGGTGGTAGTACCGGTTTGGATAAAACGGGCCCGCAATCTTCCGTCATCATCGATCATTCGAGCAATAGGTTCCAGATAGGTATGGAGTAGTTTGGAAAATTCACGATGAGTTAAAATATGTTCAATTATTGAATGTTTCCCTCGCAGTTTCTCCAGCTCGGATTCTTGAGTAGACCGGGCCCCGGTGGGAGTTTTCTTGATGCCGGCAGCACTTAACCCCAGCTCCTCGAACAGTATCAGATTAAGTTGTTGAGGTGAGTTGATATTGAACTCTCTTCCCGCTTCTTGATGAATGAGAGTTTCAATATCGGCCAGCTGTTTGGAGTATTCTTTTTTTAGCTGTTCCAGTTTGTTTTGGTCTATCACCACTCCCCGTTCATTCATTTGCCGAACCACCGTTATCAGCGGCTTCTCTATCCCGTTAAAAAGGTCGCTCATCCCTTCTTTCTTTAGGCGTTCCATAATATTATCTCGAGCAGAGCTGAAGCTGCTTTCACCGGCCACCGCTAAAATATCATCCCTACCGGGGTCAGTACGGGTAGAATCCAAAAGCCAGGCGGCAACCGCCGTTTCGGCAAACTCCTCGGGGTCTGGTTCCTCGACCGCTTCATTTTCGAATATATTACCTGTTTCCGGCTGTTTTAACTCTTTGAATTCCTGCAATCGGGGAATCAGGCTGCGAAACTCCAGCTCACTAAAAACTCTCTCCATTTTTTCGGTATCGGGTTGCCAACTCTCCGGTGGTACTTTAAATTCGATCGGGGCATCACGCCTAATAGTGGCCAGCATTTTAGAGAACATAGCGTCTTCTTTTCCGTCATTCAGTAAACCGATCACTCTCTCTTTAATACCGGCCTGTTGAAGCTTTTCCGGTTCTTTTTCCGCCTGTTTCAAAATATTCTCCAGAGAACCGGCCGCTTGAATGAGTTGGGTGGCAGTCTTTTCTCCTATGCCTTTTATTCCGAGAATATTGTCAGACGGGTCGCCGGAAAGTCCTTTAAAATCGGGAAGTAATTGCGGCCCGAACCCAAATCTTTCCTTTACCGCCTCTTCGTCATAAAGAACTGTTTCTTTGATACCTTTTTTTAGAGTATAGATCTGAACCCGTTTATCATCGGCCAGTTGGAGGGTGTCCATATCCCCGGAGGCGATAATAAAAGATATTGAGGGGTTGTTTTTTTTCTGCTCTACAACGGTTCCCAACAGATCATCCGCTTCAAAACCCGAGGCTTTATAGATCGGTATACCAAATGCCTCAAAAATATCATCGGCTCGCTTTAGCTGTTCCACCAACGCTTGGTCAGCCTCCGCTCGACCCGCTTTGTAATCCTCATAAGCATGATGGCGATAGGTGGGCTCCGGCAGATCAAAACAGGCCGCCATATGATCCGGTTGAAGATCATTCAGGGTTTTAAGCAACATAGTACACAAACCATAAAGCGCCCCGGTAGATTCTCCCCGGCTGGAAGTAAAATCCGGCAAAGCATGATAAGCGCGGTGAATTATAGCGTGAACATCCAAAAGAACTATCAGTTTTTGATCATCTTTTAGACACTGCTCGTTGGAAGTTCTTTTGGTCATAAAATAAAAATGGTGCTCTTGTTATTGATCATTAACCCGGGTTTGGTAATTAAAAATAACTCTATAAACGCCCGCCCCCCTCTTGACTGTCTCTTTTTACCCTAATGGTTCTCTCCTCTTCCCCGTTAACCAACATCTCCACCCGCCAGGTATTTACTGGCCAGATATTCGGTACCCGGTCGGCCCACTCCAAACAGATCAAGTTGCCGAACCGTTCTACGTCTTTCTGCCAACCCAGTTCTCTTAGTTCCCCGGGATCGTCCAGCCGATAACAGTCATAGTGAATAAGCTGATCAAAATAAGAATTGGTGGTTTGATATTTCTTCCGCAGCACAAAAGTGGGGCTGGTTATCGGCTGCTCTACCCCAAGCGCTTCTCCCAGAGCTTGGGTTAGAGATGTCTTGCCGGCGCCCAACGGTCCGATCAAAGCCAACATCATTGCACCGCCGTTTTGCTCGGTAGCTTCTTTTGGTAATTGATCCAAAAGCTCAAAAGCGGTATTTTTTAGTTCTTTGCTATTTTTTATTTTCTTTGTTATATCGATCACCATTTTATTTTACCATAAATATTTTTCCCGGAGCACCCGGTTTGATCCCTTGCTCGCACCGGTTGGCCAACTTCGGTTAATTGGTATAAAATAAGTTTATGATAAATTTTGATGAAAAAGACCAACAATCACGCCTCACTGCTTTACTTAGAAAAGAGGCCGAGGAGGCAGCCAAAAGAAGAGCCGAGAATTTGGGATATCCCTATGAAGATCTTAACCTAAGATCGGTAAATACCGAGGCCTTGAGAGTGGTACCGGAAGAAAAAGCAAAAGAAGCCCGGTTGGTATTATTTGAGAAAAAAGATCGGGATATCTGGGTGGGAGTATTTTCTACCGAGAACGATCAAACCAAAAAGCTGTTGAAGCAACTACAAGATGATGGTTATAAACCAAAGATCCATATTGTTTCCGAAGAAAGTTTAAAAAAAGCCTTTCGGTTGTATCAGGATATTTCACAAACCGAAAAAACAGAAGCCGGTACTTTTGACATCTCTTCCGAGCGAATAGAGGAACTTAGCGATAACTTCAGTAATATTAGAGATATTAAATCGAAGCTTGATGAATATTTCCAAAGCTCCACCGGCGGCAAGAACACCTCCCGAATACTGGAGGTGGTGATGGGCGGCGGATTAGCTATCGACGCTTCGGATATCCACCTGGAACCCGGAGAAAAGACCACCCGCCTGCGTTACCGTCTGGACGGAGCTTTGATCGAAACAGCAGAAGTACCGACCAACACTTATCGCTCTCTGCTTTCTCGGATCAAGTTATTGAGTGGAATGAAACTTAATATCAGCTCCGAGGCTCAAGACGGAAGATTTGGTATCAATTACGGCGACAGTGAGATCGACATCAGGGTATCGGTGATCCCGGATGAGAACGGAGAATCCATAGTAATGCGTATTTTAAACCCGGAATCGATTACCGTACCGTTGAGTGATTTGGGAATGTATCCCCGATTCCTTACCACCTTAAGAGAACAGATCAAGAAACCCAACGGAATGATCCTGACCACCGGCCCGACCGGGTCCGGTAAAACCACCACCCTCTATGCCTGTCTGCGCGAGATCTACTCTCCGGAAACCAAGATACTGACCATAGAGAACCCGGTGGAGTACCATTTGGAAGGAATAGTTCAAACCCAGACCGACGAAGGAAGGGGTTACACCTTTGCCTCCGGTCTGCGGGCCGCCCTGCGCCAGGACCCGGATGTTATCATGGTCGGTGAGATCCGAGACCGGGAAACAGCCGAAACCGCGGTCAATGCCGCTTTAACCGGCCACCTAGTCTTTTCCACCTTGCACACCAATAACTCAGCCGGTACTTTTGCCCGATTGTTAGAGTTGGGGATAAATCCCAAGGTTATTTGCTCGGCACTAAACCTATCTATGGCTCAAAGATTGGTACGTAAATTATGCCCCAACTGTAAAAAAGAGGTTCAATTAGAAGGAAAAAATAAAGAAAAAATAGACACCTTATTGAGTACCATAAAACAACCCGAGTATCTGGAAAACCTGCAGACCGACAAGGTTTGGGAAGCGGTCGGATGCAAAGAATGTAACGAGATGGGTTATAGCGGGAGAGTGGGATTATATGAAGGCATTCTGACCACCGGCCAAATAGAGAAAATAGTAATAGACAATCCCAGTGAACGGGAAATAATAAACGCGGCTCGGGATCAGGGTCTGCTTTTTATGAATCAAGACGCTGTAATTAAGATCCTGCAAGGAAAAACCTCTATCACTGAAGCAGAAACCACTGTCTCGTTAACCACTGATATGTTAGAATAAAGATTAGAGGGATAAAAACTTGCCAGAATGCTTCCATTAGTCCATAATGGAAAGTAAAGAAGAGGATCCGTGCTACACACCTCTAAGCAACGAATAGCAAAAATTTAGGTATTTGGTAAAACACTTAATTCTAAGGCAAGCCCCAGTAAAAAAACCAGAACTCCCTCGAAAAAAGCGCTTGATCTCTTAAAAAAGAGACCTGCTGCTTAGAGGTGTGTAATTCGGATCGTTTTCAAATTTATGAACTTTCCAGAACCTAACACAAAATTAATAAAATGTCAAGAAAAGATCCCGAGTTTCGTGATATAAACAGTCCCGAACACACTCTGGATACCGCGCTGCGACCAACTCGGTGGGATGATTACATCGGGCAGGATAACATCAAAAGAAACCTTTCTATTCTTTTGCAGGCCGCTAAAGAACGGGGCGACAGTCCGGAGCATTTGCTTTTTTACGGTCCGCCCGGACTCGGTAAAACCACTTTGGCTCATTTAATATCTCATGAGCTGGGCTGCTCAATAAAGATCACCTCCGGACCGGCTATTGAAAAAGTGGGAGATCTGGCTTCTCTGCTAACCAACTTAAACGGAGGAGAAATACTGTTCATTGATGAGATCCATCGTTTGAATAAGAATATCGAAGAGGTTTTGTATCCGGCTATGGAATCAGGGGTCCTTGATATAATTTTAGGAAAAGGACCATCAGCTCGAACTGTGCAGTTGGAGTTGCCCCACTTTACTTTAGTGGCCGCCACCACTCGAGTGGCCTCGGTTTCCTCGCCGCTTAGAAGCCGATTTTCGGGCGGGGTTTTTAAGCTGGAATTTTATCAAGAACAAGAAATCGAAAAAATCGTTACCCGATCGGCCGGACTCCTGGAAACCGCCATTGATGAGCAAGCGGCTCGAGAAATAGCCGGTCGCAGCCGTCAAACACCGCGTGCCGCCAATTTTTTACTAAAAAGATGCCGCGATTATGCTCAGGTCAATAAACTGCCCCGACTCAACCGCCAGTGTGTTGAAGACACTTTTTCCCTTTTAAATATTGACGAGTTCGGTCTCTCTCACACTGATAGAATGATATTGGAAACCATTATTAACAAATTCAACGGAGGTCCGGTGGGAGTGAACACCATTGCGGCCGCCCTGTCGGAAGAATACTCCACCATTGAGGAATTTAATGAGCCCTACCTACTCCAGGTGGGTTTGTTAGAGCGTACCCCGAGGGGCCGGATCGCCACACCGGCGGCTTATCGGCATTTGGGAGTAAATGGTGAATAAAAATGAATAGTATTATTATAGGGAAAAACACAAAACAGAAAGTACAATTTACAAATAAAGCACAAAACACAACCCATAAAACACAAAGAAAACACAACTTATAAGCAAAACACAAAGCACAAGAGGTAGAACACAAAAAATCAAAGCCAGAAATTAGGAACAATATTTTGGGTTTTGTGTTTTGTACACTGTGTTTTGTTTGTAATTTGTTGGCTGTGTTTTTGGTTTTTTATCAATATTGACCATACTTAAAATTTGGGTTATCATACAAATTACTAAGTTATCAATGTGGGGTAGAAGGAGGATTTGTTTTCCAGATCCTTATAAAATACAATATTATGGCAGGACACAATAAATGGTCTAAAGTGAAACACAAAAAAGCGGCTACTGACGCCCAAAAAAGCAAGCAGTTCTCTAAAATGTCCCAGATCATTACCTTGGAAGCAAAGAAATGTGACGGTAACCGACAGTCACCCGGGTTAAAAGCGGCCATTGAACGAGCTAAGTCGGTAAATATGCCCAATGACAACATTGAGCGAGCTATCAAAAAAGCCACTGAAGCCGGTTCAGCTCTGGAGGAAGTTCGTTATGAAGCTTATGGTCCGGGCGGATGTGCAATGATAATAGAAGGAGTAACCGATAATCGAAACCGAATGGCGGCCGAGATCAAAAACATCCTATCTAAACACAACATTGATCTGGCACAACCCGGATCAGCAACTTGGGCGTTTCAGTTTAATAACGGAGAATGGGAAAACCAAACCGCTATAACAATAAGTAAGGATGATAACGAAAAATTGGAGCGATTAATAGAAGTGTTGGAGGATAATGATGAGGTACAGGCGGTATATACCAACGCCGAAACCGAATAACAAACGCGGTTCATATCATAAAGGTTCCGTTAATTATAATGAATATATTGGGAATAGACCCCGGATATGAACGTTTAGGGGTGGCAATAATAAAAAAGGAATCGGATCAAGAAAGTTTGGTTTACTCGGATTGTGTAGAGACCGACCGCTCCCTTGATCACTACACCCGTCTTGAAACGGTAGGAAAAGAAATAAAAAAAGTTATTAACCAATTCACCCCTTCTTTAATGGCAATTGAGACTTTGTTATTCAATAAAAACCATAAGACTGCTTTGTTGGTGGCGGAGGCAAGAGGGGTGGTTTTGTTTCAAGCCGCCGTATCCGGAGTAGAGGTTTACGAACTATCCCCCCTTCAGATCAAACAAGCTATGACCGGATACGGTCGGGGAGAAAAGAAGCAAGTAAAGGAAATGGTTGATCGGTTGATCAAGCCGGAGAAAAAAATAAAACACGATGATGAATACGACGCAATTGCCGCCGCTTTGGCCGCTGGAGCCGATTCTTTATATCTTGCCCGTTTAAAAAAAACACTCTAGTGGAAAGGTTGGTGTGAGATCTGCGTGGTTTGAGTGAAATAGATCGAGGTTTGTTGTTATATTATGATTTTAGGATAAAAGCCTATATAATGGAATGAAATAAGTTTATGGTTTTTAAGTTATCTAAAAGAAAAAAAGTTTTGATACGTAATTTACTTCTTGTTGTTTTAACACTCGGGGCAATGGCGTCCGGGGTGGTTGCTTTGTGGATAGCTAATATGCAGATCCCTCACCTTGATACCTTTGAACAACGTCGAATAGAACAATCAACCCGTATTTATGATCGAACCGGCGAGATCCTTTTATATGATGTCTTTGGTGATGTTAAAAGAACAGTGGTGCCTAACGAAGAAATTTCGGATCATGTTAAATATGCCACTTTGGCTATTGAAGATCGTGATTTCTATAAACACCAAGGAATTCAACCGCGAGCCTTTCTCCGTGCGGTTTGGGTTAACTTAACAACCCAAGAATTAGCCCAAGGAGGGTCAACTATTACCCAACAGGTGGTTAAAAATTCGGTTTTGGGACCGGAAAAAGAGGTCTCGAGAAAAATAAAAGAGTGGATATTCTCGGTGCGTTTAGAGCAGATAATGGAAAAAGATGAGATACTTAACCTCTACCTCAACGAAACCCCTTATGGCGGCAGTATTTATGGCGTGGAAGAGGCGGCTCGCAGTTACTTTGGCACCACCGCCTCTGATCTAACCATAGCTCAATCAGCTTACCTGGCCGCTCTCCCCCAAGCTCCTACCTACCTTTCTCCGTATGGAGGTAACCGAGAACTTCTGGAGGCAAGAAAGGATTATATCTTGGCTGTTATGAGGAATGAGGGATTTATTTCGGATCAGGAATACCTGAAAGCCAAACAAGAAGAGGTGCGGTTCCTACCCCAAGAAAAAGACGAGATCCGAGCTCCGCATTTTGTAATGTACGTCTTGGAGCAATTAGAAAGAGAATACGGGCGAGAAAAAATAGAAAAAGGGTTGAAAGTAAAAACCAGTTTGGATTATGATCTACACAGAAAAGCGCAGAGTTTAGCTTATGAGTACGCCATAAGTAATGAAGCAAGGTTCCAAGCGGAAAATATGGGAGTATCTGCGGTGGACCCCAGAACCGGGGAGATCTTGGTAATGGTGGGTTCACGAGGTTATTTTGATGACGGTATTGATGGTAATTACAACGTCACCACCGCTAAAAGACAGCCGGGATCGGCTTTTAAACCTTTTGCTTATGCTGAGGCCTTTGATCAAGGATTTACCCCTGATACCATCCTCTTTGATCTCCGCACCCAGTTTTCAACCGCTTGCGACCCTAATGAGTTTACCAGCGCCGGAAATTGTTACTCTCCTCAAAACTATGACCTGTCGTTTCGCGGCCCCATGACCATGCGGGACGCTCTGGCCCAATCGGTTAATGTACCGGCAGTCAAAGCGCTGTATTTAGCCGGTATTGAAAATACCGGTCAATTAGTTGAAAATATGGGGATCAAAGACCTGGAAGATGTGGCACAGTACGGGCTAACTTTGGTATTAGGAGGCGGTGAAGTATCTTTACTGGACATGACTCAAGCTTATGGAGTATTTGCTAATCAAGGCGAAAAAGTAGAAGAAACTGCTATTTTGGAAATAACTGACCGAAGAGGAAACATCATTAAAGAACAACAAGAACCTCATAAAGATAGGGTGTTGGATAAAGAAACTTCTCTTTTAATATCTGACGTATTATCGGATAACCAAGCCCGTACTCCCATGTTCGGCGCCGAATCAATGCTACATTTTCCCGGGGAACATGTAGCGGTAAAAACCGGTACCACCAACAACTATCGTGATGCTTGGGTAATCGGTTATACTAACGATATTGCGGTAGGTGCCTGGGCCGGAAATAACGACAACTCTCCAATGAATCAGCAGGTAGCCGGTATGATAATCGCCCCAATGTGGAATGAGTTCATGAAAACAGTTTTACAAGAAAGACCTTCTTCTGCTTTTGAGGAACCGGAATATTTATCTCGTGACAACTCTCAACTTAAACCCGTTTTAAGAGGACAATGGTTAAACGTTACCCAATCCGGAAACGATCAATTTACCGGCTCGGCACACTCGATTCTTCATTGGGTGGACAGAAATAACCCTCAAGGACCCCCACCTAGCAACCCCTACCAAGATTCTCAATATATTTACTGGGAAACCCCGGTGCGTGCTTGGGCTACCAGAAGAGGTTTTGGGGAAAGAGAAGAACAGCCGGAAACAACTAACGAGGAGATAAATGACTTAGAAACAGATCCGGAAGAATTACCGGAAGAATCAGATCCGGAACTGGAATAGTAATAGTTTTTCTCAAAACTAATATTGTTGTTAATATCAACGTATCGCTTTTATTTTGGTACCGGTTTTATCTTGTAATTTCTTTATTATGATTTTTTGATGTAAGAAGATCTCGTTTTTTATAAAAGAGTGACTGGATATAAAAATACAGTTATCTTGTATCTTTACTTGTTTTCTATCCAAAACAACCCCGGCACACTCCTCCACCACCTCACACACCGAGGTTTTTAAACCGGCTCTGGTTTTAAGTAGGTGTTGGTATTTGGATATTAAACTTGATAGATCGTACATAACTTAACTTGTATTACAGGTTTGTATTTTGTATCCCGAATGAAAAACCTAAAATTTATAAATTATAAATTTTGCCTGGCTTTGATTTTATTCAGATATTTTATTTCTTAAAGGTTTTGTATTTTGTGTTTTTCCTCATAATACAAATTAAACACTACTTATTCATCGGCATTACTAAATAAAGAAAAGTGTTATCCGACACCCCTTGAACAACTAAAGGTTTTCCTTCTCCGGCAAATTTTAGAGAAACACTATCGGTTAGTATCGACTGAAAAACATCAACAATATATTTGTAATTAAAAGAAACCTTTAACTCCCCTCCTTCCATCGATCCATTTAAAGAGGTGGTATTTTCTCCTATATGTACATTTTGGGTTTGTATTTGAACTTTTTTATTTTGTGGTGAAATATTAAACTCTAACTTTTTAAATTCATCAGTAAAAACGTTACTTATCTTTAAAGCGTTCAATAGATCCTCTTTTAACACTACCACTTCAGTAACAAAATCTTGTGGTATGATCTGAGAGTAGTCCGGAAAACTTCCTTCTATTAATCTTGATGTTATATATACCCCTTCGCCGACTATGGATAATTGATTTTTATCTACTTTCAATTCCAGATCGTGGTCATTACTTTGGTCTTTATCTTCCAGAATGCGGATAATCTCGGGAATGTTTTTATAAGGAACCAAAACCGGTTCCAGGCCTTGTTTGTTTTTATTTTTTACCTTTTTTTCCGCTAATCGGAAAGAGTCAGTCGCGGCAAAATATAAATTGTCATCTTGGGAAAAAACACACACACTGGCTAACTCCGGTTTAATATGAGAAGGAGAGGAAGAAAACCAAACCGATCTAAATCCGTCAATTAATGTTTTGATTGGTAGTGATATTGTTTTTTGTGAAGAAACTTGAGGTAAAGTAGGAAACTCAGTCTTATCGTAGGTTTTAATCGAGGTTTCGTTAGAGTTGGTTTTAATATTGAAAACATCATCTTTTAAAAACAAAACCATCTGCTCTTCTTTTGGTAAATTATTAATAAAAGAAGATAAAATATCAGCCGGTACAGCAGCTGAACCTTCTTGTTCTACTTTAACCGGGATCTCGAATTCCACCCCCAACTCCAGGTTAGTACTACGAATAAATAAAGAATTTTTACTTACTTCTAATAATAAACAATTTAAAACCGGCAAACTGGAATTTTTTGATGTGATCTTAGCAGCCTTACTAACAGCCTGCTCAACACGTTCTTTTTTAGTTTCTATTTTCATATATTATTAACAGGTTATTTTTTAAATTTTTCTATTCTTTTATTATTAGGGTTGTTGATTGGGGAATGTTTTAAAAAAAGACTGGAAAATAACTTTTTATAAAGAATTTTTTTGAGGATAATTAACTTAATAATTTAATGATTATTTTACTTTTTAAAATACCCAACTTTTATTAACAGCTTTATTAACAGTTATCCACTTACTTTTCCACAAAAACGAACATTTCCTACTGTAACATAGCTCTTATTTGGTTTATTTCCTGATGAAGGTTTTCACTGAACTCCATTTCTTTTTTGATACGCTCACAAGAGTGAATAACCGTAGTGTGATCACGACCTCCTAATTTCTCACCTATAGAAGGGTATGAAATGTTAAAATCTTCTCGTAATAAAAACATTGTCACCTGGCGCGGTTTCACTACTTCCTTCTTTCTGGTTTTTTTATAAATAGTTTTGTCTTCAATGTTGTAGAATTTGGCTACTACTTTAACTATTTCCTCAAAAGAAGAAGAGGAGAATTTGTTTGGTTTATTAATATTTTTACTTAACTCTTTAATTTCTGTTAAAGATAAAGGTTTATTTTTCAACTGGGTTTGGCAGGCGATAGAGTTAAGTATTCCTTCAAGATCTCTAACATTTCCCTGGATAGAATCAGCTAAAAATCTAATAACATCTTCTGAAAGCTCTAAGTTCATCATTTGTGATTTTTTTCTTAAAATAGCTTCTCGTGATTCTTGATCCGGCGAAGGGATATCCACGATCATCCCGGCGTTGAAACGGGATTTGAGACGATCTTCCAAACTGGGTATATAGTTGGGGTGTTTATCTGAGGAAAAGATTATTTGTTTGTTTTTTTCATACAAAGTATTGAATAAATGAAAGAATTCCTCCTGAGTTTTTTCTTTATTGGATAAGAATTGAATATCATCCATTATCAACACATCATATTTACGGTATTTTTCTTTAAAGGTGGACATTTGGTTATTTTGGATGAAGTTAACATAATCAGTAGCAAAAGCTTCAGAGGTTATATAGTAAATCTTTTTGTTGGGGTTGTTTTCTTTTATTTTATTACCAATAGCTTGCATTAAATGTGTTTTTCCGTGCCCGGTGTTACCGTACACAAAAAGAGGGTTGTACATGCTGCCGGGTTTTTCAATAACAGCTTGAGCCGCGGCATAAGAAAGTTCGTTAAAAGGTCCCACTACGAAACTATCAAAACTGTAACGGGTGTTCAGATTGCTTTCTTTGTTAATATAAACATCATCCAAGGGAAGTTCTTGGGGGGAATTGTGGGTTGGAGGAGTGTTGCTAGTAGAGGTTTTGGTTTTGTTTTCTTTTTTGTTTATCACATATTTAAGTGAATGTATTTCACCGGAGAGAGACCGAAGAGATCTTAATATTAAGGAGTGGTATTTTTTGGAGAGCCAATCTCTAACAAAAGCGTTAGGTACGCTTAAATAAACCACCCCATCCTCTTGTTTATGGATATAAGTGTCTTTGAACCAAGTGTTGAAGTTGGCTTTTGATATAGAGAGTTCAATTTCTGCTAAAACACTGTTCCAAAGTTTTGAATTCTCTATAACCATATCATTTTTAATTTTATTTATAATAATTAAACAAGGTGGTTTGATAATCCACACCTTACAACAAAGTTACCCCCATCATAATACTTATGGGGATAGTAAGCAAGAAGTACAGAAATGTTAACTAACTGTGAATTTCTTGTTGATAATTTAAACTTGTATTACGGGCTAATGAATTTTTATTTTCTTATTCCTATAATATACAGACCTCGCAATACGATCCTGTGCTTTTTTGTATAAATGTATATTGTGTTTTGTTTTTTGTTCTTTGTGCTTCGTTTCCTGTGTTTTGTGTTTTATTTGTAACTTGTCGGTTGTGTTTTGTGCTTTCTCCCGAAATCACAATTTGCTACGCAAATTTGATTGGGCAAACGTTTTTAGTGAAGCTCAAAATCGTTTTCGCCCATAATACATATTACAGACCGTAATACAGATAAAG